>PADU01000020.1:0-18796 GCA_002700485.1 SAR116 cluster bacterium
TACGTTAACGCCAGCAAATCTTACCATCCAAGCTGAGCCTGCTCCAATACCCCATTGTTCAATCGCTGCATCAGTTTGAAATGTACAGCGGAAACCATAATAAAGCCCCATCAAAGTGGGTATCAGGATGGCGCCAAAACCAACTATACCTCCCGTATTTTCCAACATGTTTTCCCCTTTTCTATGCCACACTCGGTTTTCCAGCATTTCACGTAGCTCAAAATGCCGGACGACCTTCTTGAATTAGGTTTTAACAACCCTCTCCAGAAAAATAAGCAATTTTAATGACTGTCGCCCCATGCTCCGTGAAACTCATACGCAACAGCCTTGTTGTCACCCACAACCCAAGCATCATGTCCTGGTTCAATGGCATAGGCGTCCCCGGCTGAGTAAGTAATTTCACTGCCATCGTTATGCTGGCATGTTATTGTTCCCTCAACTATCACGCCAACGTGTTTTGCCTGACAGCTGTCTGTTCCCACAACTGGCTTTATGTCATTGGACCATTTCCATCCTGGCTGGACAGTCAACTTCATGACCCTTTGGCCTAATACATTTACTGTTTCCACCCTTGCATTATTAGGTGTTGATACTTCGTCTGCATCTGTAGAAAAATTTTTTGCTTCTAAACTTGCCATTATCACCTCCTTAATCTTCCTTTTAGATTGTTACCGCTAGGAACAATTCGCAAGCCTTTTTATATGCTTGTTGCTGAAGTATTAATCAATCAGGAGAATAGGCAGTCACATTAAACCAAATGGGTCTGGCCATGCCTGAAGCAGCTTTGATATGAGGCTATAAAGACTAAGAGTGTTGTGAAGAAGTTGTTGGAGTTTAAAGTGACCCGATAAATCACCAGAACATTAAATAGACGCAGTCTTGTTACAGCCAATATCCAACTTAATCCGTTAGCTATGTGATTAGAACTGCTAAAACAAAGGCCTCTTGCTATTATAAATCTAAAAGGCACGGCCACTAAAATTTAGTGAACACTTGATTTTGCCTTTTCTATTTCATCTTGCGAGGGTGGAGTGGGTCTGTTTTTTAAGTTCTCTATTTCTCTGCTGTGCCGGTTTTCCAAGATTTCAAGCTCTTGGTCTCGGCGAACATTCAAAGAATTTATTTGGCTATCGTAACGTGAATTTATAGTTTCTTTTTCCCGCTCAAATCTTAATGTCAGGCTATCAATTTGTGTTTTCCGTCTAGATTCACTCATAAAATTCTCCACATTTAACGAAACGACCACCCATTAAGAGTTAAATGGGTGGTCTCACTTTAGGCGTCTCAGCTTAAACAATATCGTTTTGAATTATTCCTTCAAAGGTTATTGATGCACTAGTTAGGTCAACATCAATAATAGCTGTAGTGTCCGCCGTTGGAGGCGAGGTTGAATCTGATACATCGACATAAGCAGCGAGCGATGTCACCGCACCAGTTATCTGTGCTGTTGGAGCCGTAGCATTTTGGTCCGTATCAAACTGACCCTTAATATGCACAATATAACCCTCCTCCACCAAAATCACCTCATCTACTGCAGTACCAGCAGCCTGGTCGGTTACAATGAATAATGGATGGTTTTCAGTAGTTGATGGGGTGCCTGGTACAACGTTTCCACCATCTTTAAACTCCTTGAGCTCATCAACGAGAGCGCCGACGATATCAGCCACAAGTTGTTCTTGTCGAGCGTCGATCGAATTGCTAGTCACACCGTCACCGGAAAGCTCTGTTCTGTAGGCTGCAGGCGGAGTTACAGTTGAGGTAGCCCAAGTTTCCGTTCCCAAGGTCTCGAATATACTACCTGTATATTCAGTTGAGTCAGCTGGATAATGCATTTGATGACCACCACCACTTGAGACCGCTATGGTCAGAGGTGATGAAGTGGCATTTACACCAGAATAGAACTCTGCTCCGAACGTGACCATGTCAGCGGTGCCGTCCCCAAGATTCACTTTGTTTGCTGTTACATAGCTTGCTGCCAATGTTACCTCAATAGCACCTTGAGAATTAACAGAAATGGAGTCCACATTTGCGTTAGTTAGCGGTGCAATACCGGCCCCATTTATAGAGATTTCCATGTATGCAAAGTCTAAATCTGAAATTGCAGTACTCGCAGGGAATGAAGTTGATCCTGAACCAGGAACGATGAGAAGTTTCTCAGTTCCAGGATCAAAGTCCACGCCACCGATCGTTATTCCGCTTCCGCCACTGCTTCCGCCGCTTCCACCACCGCTTCCGCTACTTGAAGGAAGGACGGTATCACCAACTGAGTCGACAAACCCTGGTACACCTGAAGTAGTAAACGAATCTGGTCCTGAACCACTGCCATCCAAGAGATTATTAGCAAGAGGAGCATTCACCAAAGCATTACTTTGGGGTGTTAATAGGATATTCAGCTTGCTCACAGAAGAATCGCTGTTACTCGCAGTAACACTTGCGATATCAGCAGGAGCTAGAGTGACTTCGCTATCTCTCGAGCCGTCGATAAGGTAAGAAAATCCACTTGTATAGCTGGTTTCAAGATTTGTAGCAAAACTGTCATCAAATGAACCAGCCGCCGCAATTAGTGTTATTTGACCGGCACCAGCGTGGAATTCAACGCCAGTGATAACTACATCACTCGGTCTTGGGGCCGCAGCTGCCGCAACATCGATTGCAACAGTGGTATCTGCAATACCTGCAACGCTGGAGGCCGTAACAGTGTCAGTTGTAGAAGTTCCGCCGTCCAGCAGATTAGCAGCGTTAGCATGAGTTGATAAGCCATTAGAAGCGGTAAGGACCAGCTTTAATTCACGACCATCTGTGCTAGCCGTTGCCGTGCTTATATCCGAGGAGGCTAATGCATAAGCATTGCCCAATCCAAGCCCATCAATAAGGTATCCAATACCAGAAGGATCAAAACCACTAGCAAAGGTAGAATCAAATCCACCGCCACTAGCAACCAAGGTTAACTCGGCTGCTGACCCCCCTGAAGCAGCGAGATATTCAATAGCTGTAATAACAATGTCAGCTGCAGGTCTTGCAGTGCTGTCAGTTGTGTTAATAGTCAGGTCTGTCGCTGCTGAGACACCAGAGATAAACGTATCAGCAATGCTTATGCTGTCCGCATCAGCATCACTCAAAGCGCTAATGTGTCCAAAACCGCTATCCAGAGGTATATCTAGCCCCCCTGCATTATTAGCACGAACACTACCATCAAGATCTGAGGTAGCAATCGTAACTGCGGTGCCGTCATGTAGAGTAATGCTTATAGCGGTAACGTCGGCAGTCGTAGTACTATCAAATACACCACCTGCAGCGCCAACTACAGTCAACGTGTTTGTGCCTGTATCAAAATCAACACCACCAATTGCCGTCGCAGCAGGAGCTGCAGCTGCTGTAACTGTAATCGCACTCGTAGTGTCTGTTATACCCCCAACGCTGGCGGCCGTAACTGTGTCAGCAGGTGAACTACCACCGTCCAGCAGGTTAGCAGCGTTTGTATGAGTTTCCAGACCGTTACCGTCAGCAAGATTCAACTGTATTGAAGCTCCGTCAGTTGACACCACTTTGGTTGCAATATCTGAGGGCACTAAATGATACGCTGTTGTTCCATCGATGTTGTATGTCAAACCAGTTACATCAAAACCCGTCTCATGACTTTGCGCGAATGAGCCTGCTCTAGCTGTTAACGTCAACGAGCCAGCAGCTTCATTGCCAACAGGCGCATCATACTCCACTCCAATCAAGTCGATAGGAGTGACGGTGCCAGTTCTTGGCACAGCAATATCAGATTCACCTCCCATGTTTGCATGATTTCCGCACACGTACCACAAATCTGTGTCTGTTGCATCACTTGGAACGGTGAACGTAACAGTTGCGTAAGCAGTTCCCTCGGTATGAGTAGAACGAACAACTCCCTCCGCTGTGCCCAGTGTATTAGTCACATTAAAAGACTGACTTGCTGTGTGGTCAGTGGTTGAGATGTATAATGGATGAGTAGCGTTTGAGGAATCGGAAACATCGAAGATGTATGTGTTGCCGGGCACAAATTCAAGCTCAGGCTGTTGGCCAAGATCAGTATCAGTTCCTACGTCGCGGATCCTATATACATTACCTCTGCCCGAGGAAGCGGTCTCAACTGTTACTTCAAAAGTTATTGTGCCACCAGTGCTGCCGGTTGTGCCGCCAGTGCTACCGGTTGTGCCGCCAGTTGTGTCGCCAGTACCTCCAGTGGTGTCACCAGGATAACTTCCGCCATCAGTCGTACCTCCAGTAGTGTCACCAGGATAACTACCACCAGCACTTCCACCGGCAGTGTCACCAGTACTATGTTGCTGGCTGCTGTCATCAACAAGGAAAGGAGCAAAATCTGCCCAATTCACAGATAGTGACTCATTCTTAGCCGCAAGCGCGCCTTTTGTAGATCCGTCGTAAGCGAACACTTTCATTGAGCTTATGTTGCCAGTGGTGACATCACCATTAGTGTCAAGTGTGAATGTTCCCCGCATCTCAACAAGATACGGTGAGCTAGCGAGATCAAAACCTATCGTTACACTAGAGTCATTCGGATCAGCTACAGCAGTTGGATTCACGCCCGGCTGAAGCAGATGATTAATCAGGGATTCACCAAACTCTGTTTGGGCGTCAGCAACACCATCACCATCGCCATCAAACGTCGCATCAAGGGCGTTATTTGTCACATAATCGTTAAGTGCCGCAGACTCAATTGTCCATGCAGGCAAGTCAAACAGAACGTAAGGATCTAGAACATTACCATTGCCATCATATTGCGCCAAGATCTCGTTATTTGCGCCATAAACAGTTTTTATGACGTCTGAACCAGTTCCTGCAACTCCTGCAACATAATTGGTGAGTGTTTCTTCACCACTAATAAATGCATTCTTAAAACCACTTGAATCTGCTGAAAAGTTGAATTCCCAAACACGCGTTTGCTGGGTAACACCGGCCTGACTGAATGTTTCACTCCCAGTTTCTTTGATGTAAGCTGCTCCGCCTGTTCCAGTTACATCGCCAGCACTATTATCGGCTAGCGTTTGGTTAAACATGCTCCTTGAGCCAAATTCATCTGTTCTGGAATTACCCACCTCGTTGTTAGATGCATTGTAATAGTATGTATTTGTAGAGGTAGCTGTTCCAACAGCAGCTGCCCCACTGCCCATATCTTCACTAAACCCAAGAATAGAGCTGTCCGCGTTATTATAATAGGTGGTCCGCGATCCTCCATAAGTATATGTCTCTGTAGTTTGTTTGACATCTGTAATATCACTGCCAGAGCCGTCTACAAAGACAACACTTACAAAGCCAGTTGGAAGGCCTGATATGTCCGTTGTTGTTGCCCCTGCTGCTGAAAGGTCTGTGGTTTCACTGACAATCGCGTAATTAGCCCCGTAGACAGTTGTTGTGCCATGAGCAACCGCTGTACCCTTAAGCAGCTGATTAAAGGTTGCTGCATTTGGATCATTGTCGAAGTAGAGGATTTCTGACCTGTGAACTGAACCATCGCTGTTGTAGGAGGTGTCAACTGTTTTTTTGTACTTTGTAGCAGAACTGAATTCACCACCTGCAGTATCGTCACCATAAGTAGTAAAAATACTACCATAGTCCATGAGCGTTCCGTCTGAATTATTGTTTGTATAACTACTGCCAATCTCCATCCTGTCTGCATCTCTATATAATGTGCTTGAGCCAGACCCCTGATCCTGTACATAGCTATTAGCTTCACCATAACCGAGTACCGCTCCACTCACAGCGCCATAATAGGTAGTTTCAACTGTACCCCAATCCTGGGTAACCGTTGAGGCAACAACACCGGCAGAGTCCTGAAGTGCTGTTGGCAATGCTGCGATCTCTGCAGAAGTAAGCGCTGTTCCAAGTGAAGCAAGCGCAGATGCAGAAACGGTTTTACTCGTAATTGTCCAATTTGCATCATAGACAATCGTCTCACCGTTATTTGTCTCCGTACCGCCAAGGAAATTACCCATATGGCCATCGGAGGTTCTAACATAGTTGTAAGTAAACTCACGTGTCTCAGTTTGTCCACCTGGCATAGTGTAGGTGCTCGTGCCAGTCTGTTGAATATATGTTGTATTCACACCGCCGACAGCAGCAACTCCAGTTATAGTTCCGCTTGCATCATCAGAAACAGTCAGATTGAAGTTAGAGTTAGAACCATACTCGTCCTGATTAACGTTACCGATTGGATTATGGTTTGAGTCAAACAATTGCAGGTTTATGGACTGCTGCGTTGCGCCTGAAGAGTCTGTATAACTTTGGCTTGTACCCTGAGTACTCGAATAGCCAAGAATAGCACCGTTTGCGTCAAAATATGTGGTCTCTGAGCCGCCCCATGAGAAAGTCTCAACCTCCTCATACACGGCAGGATACGTGACAGTCGGTGGAACATCAGAAGTAGCAATACCATTTGCACCTGTGCCCATATTCTGAACAATTGTGCTTGTTGGAACTGTGTCAGTGATTGTCGCACCATTAGTACCTGTACCCTTATCTGCGACAGGTACCATAGTTACGGTCGCAGGTGCTTGGGTTACACCACTTGTTAAGGCATCATCCGCAGTGGCAATTACGGCATCTGCACTGGCAGAAGTATCAACGCCCACAATGAATAGGCTGGCATTGCCTGCACTATGTACATAAGTGACAGTTCCGTCCGTTCCAGGTGTTCCAGATACAGTAATCCCGGATGTCAACGCACTTGACAAATCGTCTTCAGCTGTTCCGATGGTCAGTGTTTTTTCAGCCATCGATGCATCTGAAAGATCAAATACATATGTATTTCCGTCAACAAATTCCAGGGTGGTAACTGGTCCACTTCCAGTGTCAAAAGCAAACGGGCTAGAGCTCGTTACAGCTACATTAACTGTCGCAGGAGTGGCTGCCTGCTCTGCAGCCATGAAGACGTGAAGCTCTGCTGAATCACCGTAATCTGCAGCAAGTTGAACAGTCGTTTTGGCACCAGTCGAACCTGGCACACCGGATATAGTTACGCCGTCTGATGAGCCAAGAGCGTCGTCCCCTGAATTATCTTTACTTCCCGCAAAACCAATTGAAGAGCCAGCCATTGAGCTATCAGAGGTGTCAAAGATATAGATATCACCTTCATTGATTGTGAAATCAGACGGAATTGCAGAACCATCAAAGAACAGGGCTCCGGATGTTGCATCCTTTGTCACCGCAATCGTCGTTGGAGTTGGCGAGCCCGTTCCGATAACAGCATTCAAAAATGCTGTTGGAATATTAGATAAATCAGATGTCTGAAGACTTCCAACTTCAGCTGTTTCGCCTGTCACTGTCCAGTTAGGACCAAGCTCTGTAGTCTTTGCACCAAATACTTCCGTACCAGCCATGAAATCACCATAGGCTGTGTCAGCAGCTGCATTACCTGTAGAACCACCAGCGTCATTTGAATCATCATTGAAGTAGTAAGTTCTGGTCTGAGTGCCATTCGCATCAGTGAACTCTTCAACTTCCTTTCGGTACTTCTGAGTAGCAACACCAGTTAATGTGCCGCTACTGTCATCTGTGCCAGTCGTTACAGTTCTCGAACCCGAAGCCATAACGTTCCCTGCTGAATCCAGCTCCTGGAAGCTGCTACCCAGCTGCTCATGGTTCGGCCCCATGTAATTGATACTGGAACCAGAACCGTAATTTGGATCTGACCAGCTGTTAGAACTCGCAAATCCTAAGATCCCACCTGTACTGTCATAGTACATGGTCTCTGTACCCCAGTCATAGGTGTCAACCTCAGCATATGTAAGACCGTCTGTTTGTGTAGACTGAAGCGCTGTAGGAACACCTGCCAGCTGAGCTGATGTAAGCGCAACAGCGTCAGACGCAACTGTCTTGGACTGACTTGTGATAGACCAGTTCTCATCAAATGTAAGGGTCTCGCCGTTGTTGGTCTCGGTTCCACCAAGGAAATTACCCTTAGAGCCGTCAGACTCTTTAGCATAATTGAAGGTAAACTCACGGGACTGAACATTCCCTGACGGGTCTGTGTGTGTAGATGTACCAGTTTCTTGGAAATACTCGGTACCAATCGTACTGGTAATAGAGCCATCNGTATCGGTTACAATTACATTAAAGCTTGAGCCTGAGCCATATTGGTCCTCATAAACATGACCAATAAAATTATAATTAGTATTGAACAACTGCAATTGAGTCACAGTTTTCGCTGTGCCGCTGGCATCAGTATAACTTTGGCCATGTTCAGACCCTGACTGTGCAAATGCTAATATTGCTCCAGAGGAATCATAGTAGGTAGTCTCAGAACCACCCCATGGGAAAGTCTCAACACTCTCAAAAACACTTGGCGGTGTAACTGAGGTTGGCGTGGCTGTTCCAATAGTTACCCCTGAACCGGATATTGCAGTTCCAGCTTCTGCGGCAACCACAAATGGAATTGGCGCATCGGTAATCACAACGCCTGTCCCGGATGGATCGGTCCCTTTTCCAGCCACCGCAGAACCTGAATCAGCCATGAATATGTGCAATTGGTTTCCACCAACACCTCCAACACCTCCATAATCTTTGGCCAGTACTAGGGTGGTTTTTGAATTTGCAGTTCCTGGAACTTCCGTGGATACAGTTACACCCTCAGTTACTACACCTGCATTTCCGCCGGCATTATCTGCTTGCTGAGAAAACCCAATCGTTAATCCATCCATTGAGGCGTCGGATGTGTCGAAGATATAAATATCGTTCTCATTAACCGTGAAGTCAGTTGGGATTGGAGAACCGTCAAAGAGCAGGGCTCCGGATGTTGAATCCACTGTTACAGCAATAGTAGTTGTTGTTGGGCTTGCTTCAGACGCAAAGATATGAACCTCGCCTGTGTGGTTTTCAGCAAGGACAACAGTTGTGTTAGCGCCTGTATTTCCTCCTGCCCCGGTCTTTGTAATACCTGAACTTGAAGCGTTATTCCCAGAGTTGTCTGCGGTGGGAGCAAACCCTATATCAACACCCGCCATTGAACTATCGGAGGTATCAAATATATAAGTCTCGCCCTTTTTCATTGAGAAGTCAGACGGTATTGCAGAACCATCAAAGAGCAGGGTTCCATTTGCACCAGAACTTGGGTCAAAAGTAACCGCTATTGTATTCGTGGCGTATTGGGGTGTACCGTCACCGATCGCCGCACTTACAAAGGCTGAAGGTAGGACCGATAGGTCAGTTGCAGTAAGACCTGAGGTATCAGCTGTTTCGCCTGTCACTGTCCAATTAGGACCAAGCTCTGTAGTCTTTGCACCAGATACTTCCGTACCAGCCATGAAATCACCATAGGCTGTGTCAGCAGCTGCATTACCTGTAGAACCACCAGCGTCATTTGAATCATCATTGAAGTAGTAAGTTCTGGTCTGAGTGCCATTCGCATCAGTGAACTCTTCAACTTCCTTTCGGTACTTCTGAGTAGCAACACCAGTTAATGTGCCGCTACTGTCATCTGTGCCAGTCGTTACAGTTCTCGAGCCCGAAGCCATAACGTTCCCTGCTGAATCCAGCTCCTGGAAGCTGCTACCCAGCTGCTCATGGTTCGGCCCCATGAAGTTTAAGCTGGAACCAGAAATCGTGGCACCAGCACCATCATCATAGGACCAGCTGTTAGAACTCGCAAATCCTAAAATCCCACCTGTACTGTCATAGTACATGGTCTCTGTACCCCAGTCATAGGTGTCAACCTCAGCATATGTAAGACCGTCTGTTTGTGTAGACTGAAGCGCTGTAGGAACACCTGCCAGCTGAGCTGATGTAAGCGCAACGGCGTCAGACGCAACTGTCTTGGACTGACTTGTGATAGACCAGTTCTCATCAAATGTAAGGGTCTCGCCGTTGTTGGTCTCGGTTCCACCAAGGAAATTACCCATATAACCATCTGAATTCTTTTCGTAGTTAAACGTAAACTCACGGGTTTCTGTCTCACCTGAAGGGTTCTTCCAGCTGCTGGTGCCTGTTTCTTCAAAATATGCAGCACCTGGTGTGCTAGTTATAGTACCAGAACTATCGTCTGTCTTCTCAACGATGAAGCTTGAGCCTGAACCATAGGCATCAGACCAGCTGTTACCAATATGACTGCCGTCAGGCTTGCTGTAGCTCACATGAGAGCTTGTCTGCGATGTACCATTCTCATCTGTATAGGTTTGTGAGTCAGACCACTTCTTACCCAGCACATTGCTGCTTGCATCAAAATATGTCGTCTCAGAACCACCCCATGGGAAGGTCTCTGTCATCTCCTTCACACCAGAGGTGATCGCAGCGCCTGAACTATCAACAAATGTGGAAGTGAAAGCTGTCGGAAGAGCAGACAGATCTGTATCTGTCGCACCGCCGGCTGTAAGGTCAAACGTCTCACCAGTAACTGTCCAGTGTGGACCAAGATTAACTGTGGTGGCACCAAATACTTCAGTACCAGCCATGAAATCGCCGTAACCTGTATCAGCAGCTGAACCAGTAGAGCCAGCCGTATCATTTGGATCATCATTGAAGTAGTAAGTTCTGGTCTCAGAATTACCATTTGAATCCGTAAACTCATTAACTTCCTTGCGGTACTTCTGGCTAGCAACTCCAGTTAATGAGCCGCTACTGTCGTCCGTACCGGTTGTAACAATCATTGAACCCGAACCATAAGAATCAGACCAGCTGCTACCAAGATGGTTCCAGTTCGCATCATTAAAGTTGGTATTTGTGCCTGATACAGTGCCGCCAGCACCATCATCATAAGACCAGGTGTTTATACTTGAGTAACCAAGGACAGTTCCTGTTGAATCGTAATAGGTTGACTCTGTACCCCAGTCATAGGTCTCAACATCAGCATATGTGAGAGTGTCTGNTTGTGTAGACTCTAGCGCATCAGGAATAGCATCTAATTGAGCTTGTGTAAGCGCAGTTGCGTTTGAATCAACTTGTTTTGCACGGCCGGTTACATTCCAGTTCGAATCAAATGTGAGGGTCTCACCACCAGAAGTTTCGGTACCACCAAGGAAGTTACCCATATTTCCGCTGCTATCTACTTCAAATCGATATGTATAATCGCGGGAATCGGTGCCCCCATCAGGGTTTGTCCAAGTACTGCTACCAGCTTCCTCAAAATATTGGTCATTTGCTGATACATAATCCCCATTTGTATCAGTCTTTTTCACACGGGTTGTTGAACCTGACCCATACGAGTCTGACCAGCTGTTTCCTGCAAACTCCCAAGATGCATCGCTATAAAAGGTCGATGTGTATGTTTCTGTGCCGTAAGTTTGAGTAGACGTACTTGCATAACCAAGAATTGAGCCCGTTGAGTCATAAAAGGTTGTTTCCGTCCCACCTGTAAATGTCTCAACAGATGAATAGGTCGCACCGTCTGACTGAGACGATTTCAAGCTCGCAGGAATACCGGTTAACTGAACATCGGTAAGCGCTGTGCCAAGCGCGCTCGTATCTCTTGTTTCGCCTGTTACTGACCAGCTGCTGTCGTAGGTCTTCGTGTTGCCGTTTATCGTCTCTGAGCCACTGGAGAAGGAATCGTCAGAGGAGTTGTAAATAAAGGAATATGAGCGCGTATCATTACCGCTATCNGTATTCTCAGACCCCTGAACGGTGTAAGTGCCATCACCGTTGTCAGTAACTGTTTCAGAAAAAACATCACCATTATCATAAGTAATCGATTCGCCAACCATTTCAAATGACGAATCAAACTTATAAGTTACGGTCGCTCCGGCAACGCTTGGGTCTTGATATTCAAAACCCGCGGTTCCCTGACCATCTATATCAGCAGAGGGAGTAAAATTAACAGACATGGCACAGTCTCCAACTTATCAAGTGAGGTCTAAAGTAAAGGTTATATCATTTGAGTTCCCAGCCTCATCAAGAACTCCAGTTAAGGCTATAGTATCACCTTGAGCAATGGTTGCATCAGAACCAGTGGTAATAGTCACGGTCTTATCACTGTCAGTCCACACAGCAGCAGCACCTGTTCCAAGCGCTGCGATTGCTCCAATCTGTGTGCTAAGAGCAGTTTTGTTGGCAACAGTCTCTGAGAATGTGAGAGCCACTGCATCACCAGCGTCAAAGGTTGTATTTCCATCATTTTGGGTCACAGCACTTCCAGGAACAGTTGTGTTCCCAACAATTGGAATATTGTCAATCACAATTGCCTTGCTACCTGCCAAGCTATTTGAGCCGGTTGGAGCTGAAGTATCCGATAGTGTATTTCCAAATTTATCAACCACTGCACTTGCATTACCACTTGCATCAGTTAGGGCAAAAGAGCTCACATTCAAGTCTGCAGAATTAAATGAACCGACAGTGTAAACACCTGTCATCGTTGTTCCGTTGGAAGCAGCGGTGAGCGTTACAGTCTCAGAAGTATCAAGGGTTACAGTGATAGTTGAATCTTTCAGGACGAGTTCAGAAGTATTAGCAGTGATGTTAATATTTTCTCCAGCTTTATAGGATCCGTTGGCCTTATCTGAAGTAAAGCTGGTGACTGTTGGCTTTGTTGTATCTGAATATACTGGGCTTAAATTTGCAGCCGCATCTGTAACTGAAGCATTACCCGTATCGTCAACAATAAACCCTGCTGAGATATCGACGTTATCAGCGGTATTAGCGGTGCCTGCTGCAATTCCATCCGCCCCAAAGCCAGCAGCACCCACCTTTGTGACCCCATCAGTTCCAAGAGTAATGGTTAATTGTGTGTCGCTGGTTTTGACAGCTGAGGTGATGTCATCAGCAACAAAAGTAACGCCATTGGAAGTAGTGCCATCACCATCAATATCCCAGTTAAACTTTGTCCAGTCCAACTGAGCCTTGATGTCAGTTGTAGCGCTCTCAATAGAATTAAAACTTGTGCCTGTCAGAGTAATAACGGGCGCTGAACCCGACTCATCATACAAAACAGCGGTAATTGTGGAGGAAGGCCTTGAGGCATCAACATCTCTATCTATTGCAGCACTGCTACCATCAACCTGACCACCCATATTATCTGTCCCTGTCGGCATTGTGGTAGATGTCATGACATTACCATAGACATCCGTAACAGGACTTGAGGTTGTGTAGGAATTTACACTTAAATCAGTGCTAGCAGAGTCTCCTGATTGAATTGTATAGGTTCCAACCATCGTTGTACCGTTAGAAGCAGCCGTAAGAACAACGTTAACATTGTTACTCAGCGTGGCTGTGATTGCAGAGCCTTTGAGCACAGTCTCACTTGTGGTAGCGGTAATATTTATCGCCTGACCTATACCATAGCTGCCAGCAGCAGTTGTGGAGCTGAATGAGCTGATTGTTGGGCCAGTAACGTCTGAATAGGTTGGCACAAGATTTGAAGCCGCATCTGTCGTTGCAGCATTCAAGGACGCATCTCTGATAAACCCGGCAGTAATATCAACGTTATCAGCTGCATTAGCAGCATCCGTACCTATCGCATCCGCACCAAAACCTGCAGCTAACGCATTTGTAACCTTGGTTTGTCCAGCACTTGCAAGAGTTATTGTCAGGATTGTAGCACTTGTCTTTACAGCCGAAGTGATATCAGANGCTTCAAAAGTCAGACCAGCAGTGGTTGTACCATCGCCATCAATGTCCCAGGTAAACTTCGTCCAGTNCAGCTGAGCTTTCACATCACTTGTAGCACTATCAATTGTATCAAAATCGGTGCCCGTAAGTGTGATGGTATTAGCACTGCTATCATATTCAATTGCAGAGATTGTGCTGGTGGGCGCCCCACCATCGACAACCAGAGCTGAACCATCCGCAATGTTTGTCGAAGGCAGTGATGACGATGACATTACATTGCCGTAAATATCAGTCACAGGACTTGTCTGAACGTAAGATGCAACGGAAAGGTCGCTACTGTTGTCTCCAGCTCTTACAGTATATGTGCCCGTCATGGTTGTGCCATTAGCAGCTGCAGTCAGCACTGCTGTTGCAGTCGAACTAGCATCAAGCGTCACTGTAATAGATGAGCCCTTAACAACAGCCTCACTCATAGTCGCAACGATATCTATTGTATCGCCCACACCCTTGCTTCCGTCCGCAGTAGTCGATGTGAAGCTAGAAATCGTTGGCGCAGCCGAGTCAGCATAACTAGGTGCAACGTCAGTAGCTGCATCAGTGGTGGCTGCGTTACCCGCGTCATCNNTAATGAAACCAGCAACAATATCAATGTTATCAGCATCCGGATACGTATCACCTTTACTACTCGCAGCAAAACCTGCAACACCCTCACCTGCAGTGCCTTCAAGCTTCGCAATACCAGATGTAGCAAGCGTAATCGTCAACTGGGTCGCACTTGTTACNACCGTGGATGCTATGTCAGCAAGAACAAACGTACCCGTCGCTGTGCTATCACCATCGATATCCCAGGTGAACTTTGTCCAATCCAGCTGGGCCTTAATGTCTGCACCACCAGATCCGCCATCAATTGTATCAAAATTGGTGCCCGTAAGTGTGATGGTATTAGCAGTATCATTATAAGCCGCCGACGAAATAGTACTGGTTGGCGGAGCACCGTCAACATCAAGAGCCGCAGTATCACCCAGGTTATTTGGACTAGATGGAACTGTTGTAGATGTTGCTACATTGCCATAAATATCAGTGACAGGGGCGGTGCTTGAAATAACAAATGAACTCACTGTCAGGTCAGAGCTTGAATGTCCAGAAGCTACTGTGTAAGTGCCAGACAATGAAGTTCCATTAGCGCCGGCAGTCAACACCGCTGTGGCAGTTGCACCTGAATCAAGTGTGACCGTGATTGCTGAACCAGCCAAAACTGCTTCGCTCGCAGTAGCAACAATATCAATAGCGTCTCCAATACCGTAATTTCCAGGTGATGTAGAAGTCGTTGTAAAGGCTGTAATTGTTGGCTTTGTGGTATCAGAATAGGTTGGGGTCAAATCAGATGCGGCATCTGTGGTTGCAGGGTTCAGTGCCGCATCCCTAACAAAACCAGCCGTTACGTCAATATTATCAGCGGCATTGGTTGCACCAATGCCATCTGCTGCAAAACCAGCTGTGGCTTGCAATGCAGCATTGTCTGCCAGAGTGATAGTTAGGGTTGTGTCATTTGTCACAACAGCCGATGTGATATCAGCAACAGTGAACACTACACCGGCTGTGCTGGCACCATCTCCGTCAATATCCCAGGCGAGTTTTGTCCAGTCTATCTGTGATTTGATATCAACGCCGTCTGCTCCAGCTGTTCCAAAATTAGTGCCAGTGAATGTAATAGTTCCTGCACTGCTATCATAAGCTACAGAAGAAATGGTTGAGGTAGGCGGTGTAGTGTCAATTGAAACTGATTTTACTGGCGCACTTACCGTCGCACCATTAGCAGTTATACCTATTTCTTCATTGGTTCCGCCTGCTCCCGCCACTACAGCGTCAGTTGCAGCATTATAACCATAAACAAAGGCTGCTGTAGCAGTTGAAGAGGCAGGGATCACAACAGTAGTTGAAGCCCCAGATGACCCAGCAGTACCGGCAATTGTTACGCCCGATGTAATCGCATTAGTCCCGGAATTTTCGGAGGAAGCAGACAAGGCAAGTGTGTGTCCTGCGTTGGAGGCGTCAGATTGGTCGAAGATGTAAGTGTCACCCTCATTAATAGCAAAGTCAGCGGCGATAGCTTGCCCGTTAAATTTGAAAACGCCGCTATCAACGGTGACTTTAATATTATAAGTTTTTGGGTAATCCATTGAGACAGTGAATGTTTCACTACCCTCACCCATTGCAGTGATATCGGCTGCGGTGATAGGGATCGAGAAAGTTCCATCTGACCCTGAAGTTGTTGAGTTTGTGCCAGCTAACGTCCCACCACTGCTCAAAACAACGGAAACAGTCTGCTCCGGGTTTGTTTTACCAGTCAGATTCAAACCGGCAGTCGCTTCAGCGAGATTAATAAGGTCATCACCCGTTACTGCATCAAGGTTTATTCCGCTACCTTGAATTGGTAACGTTAATGTGGCCGAGGCACTTCCGCCTAACCCATCACTAACTGTTACGGTAAAGGTCTCATTTACTACATCACCGCCGCTTAGAGCAGCAGTATCAATATCTGATGAATCTAGAACATAAGAGTATACGCCCGATGCTGTGTTCAAACTGAGAGTGCCGTAAGTGCCAGCTTTGGTAATGTCTCCTGATCCACTTACCCCCTCAATTCCATAAGCTGCAGTTGCTGAGGATAATATCCCAGTAGATGTAAGCGTTCCTGTTACAGAAGTAGTATAGGTGTCACCTTCAGTAAGAGTATCATTTGTTGGAGCAACAGCAGTTAACGGCTCAAGCTTGCCTTCAATCATAAAGGTAAGGACTTCGGTTATATTTGCACCGTTAGCTCGAGGTCCAAAGTCAACTTCATGACTGCTCCCACCAGCTCCATTGACAACGGCATCTGTTGATGCGTTGTATCCATATATATATCCAATAGAAGCTTGGCCACTGGCATCAATAGTGACGGTTGTTTTAGCACCTGCAGTACCAGCTGTTCCTGTTACTGTTACGCCGCTTGTAATCGGGTCATCATTTGAATTATTAGCAGANCCTGACAGCGCTAGTGTATGCCCATCATTTGTAGCGTCACTCTGGTCNAANACNTAAGTGTCACCAAAATTGAATTTGAAATCAGAAGCGATCGATGCGCCATCAAACTCGAACACGCCGCTATTGACCGTCACGGCGATATTATGCGTTGTAGCTTTACCTGAGCTATCGGTAGAGGATAAGACAAAGAAGTCAGCAGCTTGTACATTCTGAAGTTCTTGTACTGCAGCAGTATCATTAGCCAGAGTATATGTGTATGCCCCGGTTGAGGTATCTAGCGCCAAACTGCCATATGTNCCTGTAACCGCCCCACTCGATGTCATAGTGGGGATCGAATAGGTAACAGTGCCTGTCAAGCCGGTGCTCAAAGCCGAACCGGTTGCAGTGTAAGAGCCAGAATCTTCAACTAGGTTGTTAGACCTTGTGACAAAGATGTTCTCTGATGAAGATTTTGCTGTATCGATAGACTGGCCTCCAANTGTGGCGGTGGCATCATCTGTCGCGGTCATAACAAATTCATAGTTGTTTTTGGCCGGATTTGCCAAAGCTACAGTGGCATTACCTGCTCCGGAGAGTGTCACAAGGCTCGCATCCGGACCTGATACTGTGTAAGAAACACTGTCACCATCCGCATCCGTGGATGTGAGAGTTGCGCCGACTGACGTGTCTGTTGCGCTGTTATAAGTATATGAAAGAGACCCAACTGATAAGGCACTTGGAGCGTTGTTTCCATCAATCGCTGTCACAAGTGCAGTCACATTTCCATCAAATGCGTCTAGCTTAGTAGCTGCAGCAGCTCCCCCAGAAGCGGTGCTAATTAATTGAGCTCCAGCATTTAAAATGTTAGCGGTATTTGCAGCGGACAGATCCGTAATACCATCAATTGCGGCATTAACCGCCTTCAAAGCACCGGTAGCGCCCTTCAGACTAGTTGTTACAGTTGTAAAGTTAGCTACATTTATACCAGCAAGTGCAGTGCCCCCAGTGGTCATGTCTGTGAGAGCCTGGTTTACGATTGAATCAAGGTCAGCTTGCGCTTTAAGATCCATGGTCTGACCAGCATCTGACTTTGATTTGACAACGGTGGCCATAGACGAAAACGCTTGATTTGCAGCAGCTCCGGCATTTGCGCCCTCTGCTGCTGCTGCTGCAGATAATGACTTCACAGTTGTCATTATCTGAGCTTGCACTTTTTCCATTGCTACAGCGTTAGCGCTTGTCGAATCAACACCAGATGCATATGGGTTGAAGTTGAGTATATCAACGCCAGTCAAGCCTAAAGCGGACGCTACATCGGCAGCTGAGACACCCTGCGCAGATAGTGATTGTACAATTGTTGATGTAGGTGAAACAACGGTCGACCCCGCTGGCGCCTGGAGTGTAACACCGGTCAGCGCGGAACCAGAAGACGTATCAACTGCATTAATTGAAAGAGTACCACCAACCACATCTGCGCTGTCGGTTATGATTACTACCGTTCCACTTGAGGAAGTATCAATGTTGTAAACCCCATCCGCATCCGTGAATGCATAAGGCTCGCTAGCTATATCTAACTGCGCATTATTGTTAAGATCAACAAAAGCAACCGCACCTTGAATGGGCCCTTTTAAGCCCATGCCACCTAAGCCTCCACCACCTGTGGCTGAGCCNCCCCCTCCGCCACAAGCGGTTAGCGCCATTAAAGTGACAAACGAAAAACTTCCTGCCCCGTATTTGAATACTTTATCGCCGATTCGGACATAAACGGGTTTTTTATTGTACCCGGCGGGAATCGTCCCATTGCAAATTTGCCCAAGTGATTCTAATAGAGACTTATCGATATACAACATTGTAATTACCTGCGTTTCTTGCCTTTTCGCTTAAGAAAGCGAGTTCTTTAAGGTGTGTCAGCATTAACGGTTTTAGTACTAACCCTATGATCCAAGGATTTCTCATACAAATCAAGAAAAAACTGACGTTTAGAACTAGATGGGGATGGCCAAATCCTTGTTGATGAGCCTACACTGCTTGGATTCAATAGCAATTGCCGACTCTTTGTTGGTGTCTTGCCTCGCCGTTATCTTATTTGGATAGAACCTTATGTGGATAGAATGTTACAAAAATTGGAGAAATCAACATTGGAGATNAACAAATTTTTGCTATAAACGATTATTGTTGCAGAATATTTTTTTAAAGAAATCGAATTTGAAATTCGAGTCGCAGAATATTTTTTTAAAAATATCACGGCCTGAAACTGTAAAAAAATAATTAA
>PADU01000020.1:18802-41989 GCA_002700485.1 SAR116 cluster bacterium
AANANCAGNCACTTAGGAATATTTTTCGACTATGAGATTTTTAATTACTTTGCTAATGATTCTGGCAATTCACCCGGTGTATGGAGAGGTTAAGTGGACTTTTGACAATGTCAAAATTGGGCCAAACAGCGAGGTAGAAACGACTTCTCTTGGGTTACAATCTCCAGAGCAAATCAATAGAGGCCTTTCAACCAACTCTAATATTGAGCCCCTAAGTTTATCTGAAAAAAAAGAAAAGCCTAGCAAACGGATGGCTGAATATAGTAATTTGACAACCTCAGAAGAAATCAAAATTTCGTCAAATACCATCTCCTCCAATAGCGTGCTAATTTCAACTCCCGCCAAAGAATTTAAGCCCGAAAAACTAGAGAAATTTGTCGATGAAGAATTGTTATCCTTAGTAGAAAACTTACCGGAAGTTCTTGAAGCCAAATCAAACATTGGGCTCAGCGATTTTGAAATCGCAAAAGTCAAGTCAGAGCGTGGCCCAAAAGTTAAGGTTTCAACCTCAGGTGGATACAAATTTTTATCTAATTTAGAACCCGACCATCGCAGATACTCAGGCAACAAAGGTTTTATCGATACAACTTTAGGTTTAAGCTTGAAAATTTTTGATTCCGGCCAATCAAACGAAAAAATCAAAGCTGTGAGAATTCGGCAATTATCGAAAACTCTTAATTATGAAAACCTAGTTCGAGAAGAATATGCAAACCTAATCAAGCTTGTGTATGAAACGCTGGAGGCTGACGAAGCCAGCCGTGCACTGGATGTTAGTTTAAAAAAAGCAAAAGAGATAAGAGAGACTGAAAAAAGGAGATATTTATCTGGAACTGGGACAAGTTCCAATATCAAGGAATTGGATTTGATAGCCATTGATTTGATAAATGAAAAGCAACTGCTTCGTCATGAAATTGAATTGAATACAACAAACTTTAAAAATAAATATGGAGAAAAAATTAATAAGTACCTCAGTATCATTACAAATAAAAGTCTCGATCCTATCAAAAACATAACACAACCCAAAATAGAACAGCTTGACTCTGTAAGGGTATTTGACCTTGAGATTGCGGCACTGGACAGCGATATAAGTTCGAGAGAAAAAATTAATAAGCCCAGCATTAATCTGAACGTAACTTCCAACTTCTATGATAGTCAAAATGGAATTGGCAATTACGAAGTGAACGGAGGCTTAAATTTAGATTTTCCTTTCTTTGACTCGGGTTTTATAAAAAACGACATCGATATTTTATTGGCCAAAAAAAACATGGCCAAAAATAAAAGGTTTTCAAAAATTCAAAAAATTCAAAAAGAAATTCAAGGCATCAAAAATAGGCTTGATGACATCAAGCAGCAAAGACAGGCAAATCAGCTTAAAATTGAAAATCTAAAAGATAAAGTAAGGCAACTGAAATTGAGGACTCAAGGTTTAGAAGCAAAGGGACTGGAAATCGCCAAAACTGATTATACAATTGACACTTTCCAAAGGTCTTTGGCCAGCTTGGCATGGATTGAGAAAATGATAATTTTGGAAAAAGCTGTGCTCTTTGAAAAATTTTGAAGGCAAACTTCGGAAAACGTGAGATGACAAGACAATTATCAAAAAAAGAACATTGGCTTCTTGGGCCGATCACACGTCAGAAGGCAAAAATTGTTCAATTGGTTGTAGCGTCTATAGCCATTAATATTTTTGCCTTGATAAGCGCTTTTTATATCTTGACTGTCTATGACCGCGTTATCCCAAATGAAACCACTGACTCACTTATTTATCTCACCGCCGGAATGGTGACAGTCATTGTGTTCGATTTTCTAATGAAAGTTGTCCGCGGAATACTTACTGACACAGCCGGAATTGAAATAGATAAAGAGGTAGCTTCATCTTTTTTTGAACACATAAGTAGAAATGAAAAATTGATCGGCACAAAATCAACCGGAAATATATCGACAACAATCAAAGAATTTGACAGTTTAAAGGATGTAATGGCCTCTGCTACGCTGGTAGCGTTTGCAGACCTTCCATTCATTTTTATTTTCCTGATCGTACTATACCTTATCGGTGGGCCTATTGCTGCTGTTCCCGGCCTTATTGTTATATTGGTGATAATAATCGGACTTGCGGTGCAACCAATTATTAAAAGGATGAGTGCGAGCGCGTCATCAGACGGCAAAACCAAACAGAGCGTACTAGTTGAAATGTTGAGTGGGCTTGAAACACTAAAATCGCTTAAAGGTGTATTACTTCTTGAGAAAAGGTGGTCCGAAAGCGTTGATAAACAGGGGTCAGTTTTAATTAAGGCCCGCTTTTGGAGCCAGTTATTAACAAATATAGCTCAATCAGGCCAGCAAGTTTCACAAGTTGGTATTATTGTCTATGGCGTCCTTCTTATAATGTCAGCCGACTTAACAATGGGGGCTCTAATTGCCTGTGTAATTTTATCTGGAAGAACGTTGGCTCCTCTTGGTCAGATAACCAATCTTTTAGGCCGATTCAATTCGGCGTTGGTTGCCTACAATAGCTTAGAAAACTTGTTTTCCGAAACTTCAAAAGAAGCAAACACCGAAGGTTATCTTCGGCATAGTGAATTACAGGGATCAATCAAATTAAGCAATTTAAGTGTGACTTATCCGAATGCGAAAACCTCATCATTACAAGACATAAATATCTCAGTCGAATCAGGCGAAAAAATTGCGCTTTTGGGCAGAATTGGTTCAGGAAAAACGACCCTCCTCAGAGTTATTTCTGGCCTAACTGAAAATGATTCTGGCTTGGCCCAAATCAGCGATGTTGATATAAATCATCTTCACCCAGACGACCTCCGTGATAATGTTTCAATATGCTTGCAAACGCCGTTTTTATTCTCTGGCACTGTCAAGGAGAATATACTATTTGGTAATCCATCCGCGACTGATGAACAGATACTAAAGTATTCTAAAATAACGGGCGTCGATTTAATCGCAAACAATCTCCCAGATGGATTCTCCACCGCTTTGAATGAGAGAGGTGAGCAATTATCTGGAGGGCAAAGACAAGCAATAACGATAACCCGGTCGATCATTAATGAGCCAAAAATTCTTTTATTGGATGAACCTACCAGTTCAATGGATTCACAAACAGAACAACTTGTTATCAAAAATTTGAAAAAATGGATGAAAAATAGAACACTCATAATGGCAACTCATCGTGGCCAACTTTTAGAGTTAGTTGACCGTGTAATTGTCCTCGATTCTGGGAGGATAGTCGCAGATGATAAGAAAGAAAAATTTGTTGAACGCAGCAGCGGGAACAATGGGCAATGAAATCAGCAAACATTATATTCTTGCTTGTCATTGGAACAGTTTTTTCTGCGATTGTATGGATTAATGTTACCGAAATAGAGGCGATTATAAGAGGTGAAGGGGAAGTCTCGCCGGAAGCAAACGTGCAATTAGTGCAGCCACGGTTCTCAGGAAGGATCGCTAAAATACACATTTCAGTAGGCGATGAAGTAAAAAAAAATGATGTCGTTGCCGAATTGAACAATCTTGATGCTGCGTCACAACTTGAAGAGAATTTATCAACCATCGATGTGTTGATGGCAGAAATCACACGATTAAAGGCCGAAGTTAACCTTCAAGATGCTATTGATTGGCAATTAAATCTTCCTGAGTCTTTAGTGGACGTTCAAAACGCTTTATTTTTTGTGAGAAAAGAGAAAAGAAAACAGGAAGGTGAGGTGCTTTTTCAAGAAATTAGGCTTGCTGAAAGCAAAATGTCTGAATTGAAGGAGCGGATGGATGGACTCAAAAAGTTATTCAAATTGAAGGATGAAGAAAAATCCATATTAAAACCACTCGTTGAAGAGGGAGTAGAACCAAAGACAAGATTAATTCAAATTAATCAGGATATTCAAAATTTTGAAAATGAACTCAACCTTAGCAAAAATAATTTAAAGTCACTCGCCATCGAATTGGAAAAAACAAGAGCTCAATTGAAAGAATTAGATAAAAACTATACCGCTAAATCTTTTGAAGAATTAGCCAGAAAACAAAATCAACTCAGGCTCACAAAAACCAAGACTAGCGCTCTCAAAGAACGATTAAAAGATACAAAGCTGCGGTCCCCAATCGATGGAATTATTACGAAAATTTACCCTAAAGGGAATGGAGCTATAGTTACAGGTGGGGATGATGTGGTCGAAGTTGCTCCTTTCTTCAATAATGTGAGAGTAAAAGCAAAGCTGAAACCGCAGGATATAACCCAAGTTAAAGAGGGTCAAACCGCAAGAATTCTTCTTCACTCTTACGACTTTACAGTTTACGGAACGATTTCAGGTTATGTAGATGAAATTGCACAAAATACTTCGGAGTCTGATCGGGGTGAAATCTATTATGAGACCTGGGTTGAGAGTCGCAACCTAAAATTAAGTAAAAGTAGCATTGAGCCCACAATACTGCCAGGTATGCTCGCACAGATTGAAATAATCGGTGAAAAAAGAACTATCTTTGAGTATTTGATGAAACCAATATTAAAAACCACATCCAGGGCTCTCACGGAACAATAAGGAAACTCCGATTTAATAAACAAGAAGTTCAAAATAGAAAAAAATCGCGGTGCCTTGGGGAGTTACCGTCATAAAAATGAGCATTTTAGGAACCAGTAATAATTTTTCTGAAAACCTCCAAATTGTTGAAACAATTTTATTTTTTTGTTTCAACATAAATAAAATTACCCAAATATAAGACGTTGATAGACTCATATAATTATTTGAGGCTAGCTCTGTGCCGACTGTAAACACAACACAGACAGTAAACCTGTTAACATCAATGCTTGGAATTGACCAAGATGCCAACACGAATGGTGTTGGCTCAACAGTTGTCCAAGGCTCTGAGACAACAGCGTCTTCCTCAGTTAATGCAGCTGAGGCTTTTGATTTAGCTTCTTCCGAGTTATCCCATACTCTTGTTCTAAAGGACCGCTTAGAGGGAGGGGCACATCTTCTTTCTCTTGTTACAATTGATTCTGAATCTTTAGATAGTGTCGGAAATTTCTTAACGTCTATACAAACCAAACTAACAGAAGCAAATAACTTACAACTAAATTCACCCGAATATGAGACTAAAGTGGCTGAGTTACAGGCTATAGAAAATCAAATGTCTGCCTTTCTTGGAGCTCTTTTCCATAAGAACGAAATTGACGTTGAGCTAAAGTCTGGTGACAGCAGCTCTGCACAGTCATTTCTAGACTTTGTTAATATTTTTGAGGACCCGGATGACCAGTCTTCGTTGGTAGGTCAAATAGCCTCTCTAGAGGTGAACATGCTAGAGTTTGCCAGGGCTGCTCATGACCCACAAACATGCCCCACCTGCATAAAAGCAAACCAATCCGGCACTTCTAATAATGAAGGAGAAATACCTTTAGCAATTGGCCCATCACCCACTGGCTCAGTTACAGGATCTCTCAACAATACCACAAATAGTGGTGATAATGCGACCGCTATCAACACTCTTATGCTTGGCAAAAAGTGGGATATCGCTGATCCCACATCAGAAACACTTACCTATTCCTATTATAACGGCAGTGTTGCTTATCCAACATCACAGAGTGACTATGGCGCCTCAGGAGGGCTGCCAGTGGCAAACGCACCATCCACTGTTAGTTCACACGACAGTGACAACGAAACTCACTTAGACCTCACATTTAACCTCTGGGATGACGTTGTAGATTTTGACTTTGAGAAGATTTCTGAAACATCTACTGAAGTCGGAGAAATGAGGGTAGCCTTCACTGATAGGAGTTCAGAAGCAGCCGCGTTCGCTTACCAGCCGGGAGGGACACCGGCAAACGGTGACGTTTGGTTTGAGGAGGAAGACAACGGTGGATTCGACCCTTCATACCAATTTGGTTCAAATCTTACAAATTATGGTACATCCTCAAGCACCATCTCAAAAATGGGCCTGGGTAGCGAGGGCTACAGCTTTAGGTCTTCGATACACGAAATTGGCCATGCCATTGGACTAAGCCATCCTTTTGATGGGACCAGCTTTACAGGCAACACCCTTAGTACATCATTAGACGTAATGCGAAATACAGTAATGTCATACACAAGCTTCGACAGAAACAGAGCTGTAAGCTTTAATACATATGCAGACCTTACAGCAGCAAATAACGGAACTGTGTTAAATAATTACGATTATCAAAATTTAGATTCAATATCGATAGGTGCAGGAAATTATTTTGGAGCGTCCTCTGATGCAATTTATGCTGCTACGCCGATGGTGTATGACATAGCCACAGCTGACCACATGTATAACTCATCTGGTTTCACTGGAGATACAAGAACCAACAATAACACTTATAAGTACGCCGATAAGGTGATGGCCATACACACTATTGTTGATGGTGGGGGGACTGATACAATTGATGCGTCCGCAGTAACAAATGCTAACAGAAGCAGCACAATCAACCTAACTCCCGGGGCCTTCTCATCGATTGCAACTTACACACGCGCCCAGCAGCTTGCTGATGTTGAAGCTGCGGGTGGCGCAACCGCAAAATCAAATGTTGAAAGCTACTTCGCTACACTAGATGCTTTGGCTGATACCGGGGATGCAATATATACAGGTCAGGAAAACGTAGCCATCGCTCATTACTCACTTATTGAAAATGCAATTGGTGGAGCAGGTAATGATACAATCACGGGCAACTATGCAAATAACAGAATTAGTGGTGGAGGAGGAAATGACACCATAGATGGCGGCGATGGTGAGGCTGATATTGCAGTATTTTCTGGCGATAAATCTGAATATACAATAACTGGGGATTCCTCAAGTGGCTACACTGTACTGCACAATAGTGGTGGAAGTGATGGCACAGACAACTTGACAGGGATTGAATTTTTTGAATTTACCCAATCGGGAGCAACTGTTGCCGAAGTAGAAACTGGCGATGTAGTATTGTCAAATTTTTCCTTACAAGAAACTTTTGATATGAAAATCAATGGAAATGACTACACTGTTACATTAAATGCGCGTGATTATACCGCAGGGGGACTCACGGAAGATGATTTCGCGGCAGACATGCAGACAGCAATTAATGCAGCGGTAGCCGGGGGAGATTCTGTAACTGTTACCACAAACAGTCCCCTAATTATTCAAACAAACGCAACTGGTGTAGGAAGCTCTATAACTTTTGCAAACTTATCAGCGCTAATGCAAACCGCGCTGGGAGTGACTGACGCAACAGCATCTACAGCCAATTACGTAAATGGCGCCAATTCTGGTGTAACAGTTTATTACGATCCTACGAACCCATTATTTCCATACCGGATAGCGTTGCCCTCAGGCGCTGCAGGCACATCCTCAGGTAGTTCCATAGCGGCTTCTGGGAGCAGTAGTTCAAATTCAGGTTCTACTTCTAGCTCAAGTACAGAAGCTGTCAGTCAAATAATTAATGGCGTTAACCAAACATTCATTCGTGGAAAACATCTAAATAGCATAGATATAAGCACCCAAGAAGGAGCTTCTCAAGCAATCGAAATACTCGACATCGCAATTGAAACGATTGCATCCAACCGAGCTAGGCTAGGTGCCGTAATCAATAGATTGAATAGTACGATTGAAAATCTTGTGTCCCAAAGCTCGAATACTGAAATTGCCAAAGGAAGGATTATGGATGCAGATTTTGCTTCAGAGATGGCTAAATTAGTGAAACATCAAGTGCTTAGTCAAGCTGCGATCCAGGTTCTTAACAGGGCAAACTCTGGAAGTGGTCAGTATGCAATGAGATTAATCTCATGAGAGCCTTAATCTCACTTCTAATTATAGTTTTCTCAAGCTCTAATTTGATAGCATCCGACTATTGCTTTGAAGAATATGGTCTAGAGAGAGACCGAGGGGAGCTTAAATATCAGTATGCGGTAAGTAATGGTAATGTTTCAAAAGAGTTGTCATTCAGAAGTGGTAAAACAGTTTTATCAGTTTTGGTTTTTGAGGAGAGGTCTTCAGAAGACGAAGTCACTCAAAAGTTTGAATTACTGATGGCTAGCGCGCATCAGGCCTTAGAGCTTGTCCAAATAAACCCACATAAGCTCACAAAGAGTTATAATTTTGCAAAAAAATTAGTGTTCCCTCAGCAGCAAACCAAACGAAGACATGATAGTTATTTGCTATTTTCAGAAAATGGCTGCAACCTAATTTTTAAACAGAACATTATGGCGACCACAAATACTAAAAGCGCAGTGTCTGGATTGATAAATAAAGCTAAGTTATTTTCAAAACTACAGTTCTAAAAACTTCACCTCGCACATCTATGTCTTTGCCAAAAACAGTAGAGGTATCATTCCTTATTTCTAGCGTCTCGCTACACCTGAAAAATAGATGCCGCCCACCAGACAGTGTTCTGGTTTGGACTGTTTGGGGATTCCCCAACTTTAGGGCTGCAAATGTCTCTTCACCACATTTGTTGCCGCCTTCATCGATGTCTATTGCAATCAATCCAGAAGCTTTGCCCATAGGCACACCAACAATAGCGTTAGGGTGCTCACTCCAAAACTGGTCACACACCCTTTGACAAAACACCCCAAAATGTGTGATTCTGAGCGCATTAAGAAATCGAGTGTGATCGGTCTGTAATTGAGTGTGAATAAAAAAATCTTGGTAGCGGAGGAGGGACTCGAACCCCCGACACGCGGATTATGATTCCGCTGCTCTAACCACCTGAGCTACTCCGCCTGAAAGCTGCTATTTTTGATCACAAAACGAGTCAACAGAGCAAACCGTTGAAGATTTGTCTTAAGGTTTCACCTCAGATAGGTCAAGCGCAAAATAAGCCGTCAGCTACTATAGTCAGTAGCCCGCAAAGGCAACATTAGCCTGACTGATTAGAGCCGTGTGTTGGCGCATGAGCGATCCAACCTCCCCCAAGTACAAGCCTGTCATTTTCAACACTGTAAATCACACCGACTTGACCTGGAGCGATACCAAATTCAGCAGCTTCGAGAGCTATGTGCAAAGTGACTTTACCATAACTATTTTCGCTCTGATCTGGCTTAATTAGAAGGCGTGCTGGTGCTGCTGGTGCTGTATTACGCAGCTTAATCTTCACCGGAAGCCCATCTTTTGTATGCGCCGCTGCCATGTCTACCAGTTCAGGTGAAATCCAATTGACCTCCGTTAAATAAACATCAGAACAGGCAAGAGCGGATTGCGGGCCAACGATTACCTCGTGGTTATCAGCATTAATACCAACAACATAAAGTGGCGAATTATCCTTACTAGCTGTCTTACGCCCGCCGATGCCAAGACCGCGACGCTGCCCGATTGTATAGTCAATTACACCCTTATGTTGACCAAGAAGAGTGCCATCAAGATGACGAATAATACCGGGTTCTATCGCACCCGGACTTAGTTTCCGGACCACATCCGCATATCGACCATTTGGCACAAAACAAATATCCTGACTATCCGGCTTGTCACTAACAGTCAGATTAAATTTTTCAGCCAACCGACGGGTTTCCGCCTTTGTCATGCCGCCAAGAGGAAATCGCAGATACTCAAGTTGTTCAGGCGTTGTTGCGAATAAGAAATAAGACTGATCTCTGCTATCATCAACCGCACGTTGAAGACTGGGTGTTGAGTCTATCATCTCGCGGCGGACATAATGTCCTGTTGCTAGACAATCTGCATCCAACTCACGGGCTGTTGCCAGAAGATCTCTAAACTTCACTGTTTGGTTGCATCGCACGCAGGGAACCGGCGTGTGACCTGCCAAATAACTGTCCACAAAATCATCTACTACCTGTTCACGAAATAGGCTTTCATAATCCAATACGTAGTGAGGAATACCTAAACTGCCAGCAACCATTCTTGCATCATGAATATCCGCGCCCGCACAGCACGCACCCTTTGCTTGAACCGCAACACCATGATCATAAAGTTGTAAGGTTATACCAATCACCTCAAAACCCTGCTCAACCAGCATTGCTGCAGTTACAGAACTGTCCACTCCGCCAGACATAGTAACTACAACACGGGTTTTTGCTGGTGCTTTTGCAAATCCCAGCGAATTCAGCTCTTCTTTAACAATATGAATGGGGCCTGACATATCAGCCTTCTCTTTTACTTGAAAGCCTAAAATGGTTCTATGTTTAATAGTCTTCAGGAACTTTTACTGTCAGGCCGTCCAAACTATCATCAATCGTGATCTGACACCCCAGACGCGATGTTGGAGTCAGTCCAAACGCTAATTCAAGCATATCCATTTCATCATCAGACGGCGGCCCAACACGGGCAAAATCCGCATTTGAAAAATAAACATGACACGTTGCACAGGATAAGCTGCCCCCACATGTCCCTTCAAGTCCCATATTGTTGTCACGACCAATTTCCATGAGAGTCGACCCGCTATCCACATTCAGCTCATGTTCGCTTCCATCTGTTTTGATGAATTTCACTGTTGGCATAATCAATTGCTCTCTATGAGGACGTTCAATAGTATCGATTTGCTTTGCGCTTGTAAAGATCAATGACGGCCTGCGCAAGTCCGTAAAAATCCTGTCTGGTTGTTTTCCAGCCTCCAGAAATACGGACCACTTGTCCAGCTGCATCGTCTCGGCCCATAGCTTTTAACACATGGCTGGAGGTTACCTTCCCCGACGAACAAGCAGAACCAGAACTGATGGCAAAACCCGCTAAATCTAGTGCCATTATAGCTGTCTGTGCTGCAAGACCAGGCAAAAATAGGCATGAGGTATTCACCAGACGCGCCGCACTGACACCCATAACTTCAACCTCTGGGCAATGCTGTATAATCATCTGCTCTGCCTGATCACGCCACAAGCGCATATGCTCAATTGAAGAAGGTCGTGCAAGCTGCGCCGCAGCGGCAAAACCGCAAATCCCGGAGAGATTTTCTGTACCTGAGCGCCTGCCCTGCTCCTGCCCACCGCCAGCTAAAAGGGAATTTAAAGGTCTGCCTTCACGGTACCATACAGCCCCTGTTCCTGTTGGTGCACCAATTTTATGACCAGAAACAGTCAGATAATCGATTGAGCTTTCCTCTGGAGTGATCTCCAATTTTCCAAAGGCCTGAACCATGTCTGTATGAAAGGCTACGTTATGTTGCTGACATAATATGCCAATATCCTCTAGAGGCTGAATGACCCCTGTTTCGTTATTCGCAGCCATCACAGAGACCAAAACGCCTGCCCTACCTTGATCTGACAAAGTTGACAATAGGGTTTCAAGATGGCGCAGGCTGACAACTCCATTTTCATCCACATTAATCAGTTTTGCATTTGGACAGGCAGCCAAAACTGCCTCATGTTCAACTGAAGAGGCAAAAACAGTCTGAAATCCCGACAAAACCATATTATTAGATTCTGTGCCACCACTTGTGAAGGTAAGGGTTGAAGGTTGCACATTCAATGAATCTGCTATGGTCTTCCGTGCAGCTTCCATAAGGGCTCGGGCAGCTCGGCCAAACTGATGTACAGAGGAAGGATTTGCGGGTTGGCGCAGAGCTTCCATCATCGCCTCTGCTGCTTCAGGGCGAAGGGGTGCAGTCGCATTATAGTCCAGATATATAGGTCCAGCAGTTGACATCACCTGACTTCCTCTTATTCAGATGAAGAGGCTGGCTTACTAGTCTTTTTATCAGACGAAGAAATAGGCGAAAGCGAAGCAGGCTTACTATCTTTTAGCAATTCGATTTGTGTCCTTAAAGATTCTAGCTCTGCAAACAAAATTGACACTGTTCTTTCTTGACTGTCTTCTAATGGCATATGGCTGACAGCGTAAGGCTCAAACTGACCATCTGCTGGCCGCTTATGAATTGGCTTTGCGGGAATACCAACTACTATCTGCCCATCGCCCACATCTTTAGTCACAACAGAATTTCCGCCAACCCGCGCACGGGCGCCAACTGTAACAGGTCCCAAAATCTGTGCGCCCGCACCAATGATCACTTCATCTCGCAATGTAGGATGACGTTTAATTGACCGTTGTGCCTTTGCATCAACAGCAGGCATTACACCACCGAGTGTGACACCGTGATAAAGTGTTACGTTTTTGCCTAAGATTGCTGTCTGTCCGATTACAATTCCCATTCCATGATCGGCAAAAAACCCCTCACCAATTTCAGCTGCAGGATGAATTTCAATGCCGGTCAGCCAACGTGCTGTCTGCATGATAAACCGTGATAAAGTATGCAGGCCCACCCGCCATAGCGGATGGGCAAGGCGATGCGCTAACATGACGTGAAAGCTAGGATAAAGAACAATCGCGCTGATCCATCCGCCAGCAGCTGGATCGCGCTCAAGTATAGCAGACAAATCGGCTTTTAATTTTGTCAACATCTGTAAATCCTGTTCGCTGTTATCAGCATCCTAGGGCTCTAATTGCCACCTCAGTTTAACTGCAAAAACTAGTCAATTAAAGGAATAAACAGCTAGTCTTTAATATTGTAACCTCTCAGAACAGACTTGGAATAGCCTGCTTATTGAGATATAAGCCGTAATGCAGAATTCGCAAGGGAGTGAAAGCTGAATGCCTGAAGTCATCATAAATGGTCCAGCTGGCCGACTGGAATGCCGCTACATGCCTGGGGCGACAAATGATTCACCAACAGCTCTTGTGCTCCACCCAGAGCCTGACAAAGGTGGAACCATGAATAACCGCGTAACATTTGCAACGTATAAATTATTTCAAGCTCGTGGCTTCGCTGTTATGCGATTCAATTTCCGCGGTGTAGGCAAATCACAAGGCAGCTATGAACAAGGTGAAGGTGAATTATCGGATGCCGCGACTGCAATTGACTGGCTGCAAACCCAATTCCCTTCCTCAAATGTGTGCTGGATTTCAGGATTTTCTTTTGGGTCCTGGATTGCTATGCAGCTGATGATGCGCCGCCCTGAAATTACAGGCTTTATCTGTTTATCACCACCAGCCGCAACACATGATTTCACCTTTCTTGCTCCCTGTCCTGCTAGCGGCTTGATTATTCAAGGTGCAGAAAATGAAGCTGTGCCCCCAAGCCGCGTACGAGCACTGGTTGATAAGATTTCCAAGCAAAAAGGTGTTACGATTGATATCGACACGGTTAAGGGCGCGAATAATTTCTTCAGCACACATCTTGATGAGGCTATGCTGTCGGTTGCTAACTATCTGGAAAGAACTGACAATGGACAGAATATGCCTAACTCCATTGCTGATGGATAAATAAAAGTCAAAAATATGAATACCTCTTCTGCTTTTCTGACTGAACTGATCGGTCGCGGATATATGCATCAGGCCACAAATCTGAATGGTCTTGATGAACTGTTAAGCCAGCAACCAATCTCAGCCTACATTGGCTTTGACTGCACAGCCGACAGTCTGCATGTTGGTTCTCTTATTCAGATAATGATGTTACGTCTGCTACAAAAGCATGGACACAAGCCAATTGTCTTGATGGGGGGAGGGACAACTAAAGTTGGCGATCCATCTGGCAAAGATGAAGCCCGCCCTCTGCTATCTGATCAGGATATTGAAATAAACAAGGAGGGCATCCGAAAAATCTTTGAGAAATATCTAACTTTTGGGGATGGGCCCTCTGACGCAGTGATGGTGGATAATGCTGATTGGCTTGATGGTCTAGCATATATTAAATTCTTGCGAGACTTCGGCAGCCATTTTTCGATTAACCGAATGATGGGAATGGAATCTGTTAAAATCCGGCTTGAACGTGAACAAAATCTCTCATTCATTGAATTTAATTATGCTATTCTCCAAGCCTATGATTTTTGTGAATTACGGCGTCGCTATGGTTGTGCTCTGCAGATGGGGGGCTCAGACCAGTGGGGAAATATTATCACAGGCATTGATCTAACACGAAGGGTTGACGGGCAGGAAGTGTTTGGACTGACATCGCCACTGATTACGACAGCTTCAGGGGCAAAAATGGGCAAATCAGCAGCAGGGGCGGTCTGGTTAAATGAAGATAAGCTTTCAACCTTTGATTTCTGGCAGTTCTGGCGAAATTCAGAAGATGCTGACGTTGGCCGGTTCCTGAGACTATTCACAGAATTGCCTGAAACTGACATTCAGCAGCTTGAAGCTTTGGAAGGTGCAGACATCAACACTGCAAAGATTACTCTTGCAAACGCAATAACAACCTTATGCCATGGCAAAGGAGCTGCCGTCTCTGCTGCGCAAACTGCACGACAGAGCTTTTCTGAGGGCGGCATCGCTGACGGACTGCCTACGCTGACCATAGCCGCAAGCGAGCTTGAACAACTCAGTCTCATCGATGCCTTTATTCAGATTGGCCTTGCCAGTTCAAAAGGTGAAGTGCGCCGCCTTATCAGAGGGGGTGGGGCAAGGCTAAACAATAATCCTGCGAAAGAAGAAGATTATATGTTTCAGACCACTGACTTTGATAAGGACGGCAAAGCACAGATCGCAGCAGGCAAAAAACGCCGCGCCGTCATCCAGTTGTCCAGCTAAAGCTAGAAACGCTGAGTTTCCGCAACAGCTAAACGTCTATTGCGCAGAGGGGGCTGGCTCATCAACGCCGAGGATACGGCGGCGTTCATTACCTAGCCAATCTGGACTCAGGATATCTCTCAGCAGACCTGGGGCTAACGCAAATAAATTGATGCCTACATCAGCATCATCTACATCTCCCGTCATCTTGAATTGGGTAGAAAATATTCCTGTTTTATCGATTCCTGTTAGCAACTCTCCAACAAATGGCACGTACCCAATTAATTTGCTCAGCTGTTTAAGAGGAACCAAATCACCACTTATATCAACCTCTCTGTTCTCTTTGTCATAACTACCCAAAAAATGAACGCCAACAGCCTCGCCAACAGCCCTGATTTTTTCCAACCTGAAAAGATCACCATCTGCAACAATGATTGCCTGCCCGTTTGAAAAATGGGTGCCCTCACCTTCAACCAGTGAAGATAAACCAGCAACTGAAAGAACAGAAAAAGCACGAATAGCCTTTGGAGCCTCAACAACATGAAAGTCAGTAAGTTCTATTTCCGTAAGGTATTTTGAAAAACTATCTCCACTAAAAGTTGTTGCCATCCGCAAGTTCCCGCCTCTAATTGTATCAGTTATCTGCAGCCCATCCAGAACACGTCCCCCATTTTTGGATGTGATCAGCAAAATATTTTCACCTGTATCTGAGGGGCTGTAAGTCAGCTCAGCTTCAGTACCACCAATAACGCCTACAGCTGTTAAAAATTCACCTTGTTCCCCAAACAAAGCACCCAATGTACCTTCATTTAGCAACGGAAGCCCCTTTACAATCAGGCTGCCCCGCAGCTGTGCCTCTCCATCGCCCTTTTTTGTGGTCTGTCCCTCCAAATGACCGCTGAAGCTGATCTCTGGACCAAGAACGATCGCCTCAGATGTAATGTCAAATATAATATCCCGTCCTTTTGCTAGACCTTCATGCCGGCGCAGTGGAATCAGATTAATCTGATCGCCCTCTGCTGTAACTTTCACCACTCCATCCTTATTCCGCTCAAGTAGCAATGTATCGATGCGGTGACCAGGCAGAATTATCTCTTCCAAATATCCGTGATTGATTGACATGTCAGCATCAAAAGCAAGGCGGCCCTTTACCTTCAGGCTGGACGAATTGACATCTATCGCTTCTATCTGCTGAAGCTTGTTATCTTCAAAAATCATCTGCATGTTTGCAGTTGCCGTCTCTCCGGGCAGCTTTGCCCAGTCGAGTAAAGGAAGCGATAAAGATGTATCCGTTGCGTCTGCAGTAATGCCTACTTTAAACAAACGTTCTCGTAGCTGACCTGTCACAGATACTTTTAACCTCATCGCCTGCTCGACAGGCAAATTATAACGGTCTTTAACATAGGCTGTTACAGTGGAATCGTTATTTGTCTTTATGATCAGATTCATATCATCATCTGATGTCTGATAAGCAAAATCAGTTTTCAGACCAGAAAGAATTCCAGACCCTGAAACCTGCGTACTGCCCTGCTGAAACGTCAACACGATATCGGCCTGTTCAAGTTTATGCTGAAGAGGTAAATTCTGGATGCTTGCATTTGCCATACTGCCATTAACAGCCACATCAGTAACTTTCAGTCTTTCGCCGGGGAAGGCAAGCGCAGCTAATTCCATTGTGAATTCTGTCTCACCAGTAACCGGCTTACCCTCAAGCTTAAGCTTTTTCAGCTGGTTTATTCTCGAATGACCAAGAACAGACAGGACTGTGCTGACATCACCTTTTGCAATCAATCTGACATTGAGGTCCCGCTCGCGACTAACAGGGAAGAGTGGGCCGAAGCCTATTTTCGCCTGATTAACAGATAAATGCTCAATTTGACCTTTTTCTATACTAATCTTCAGATGATTATCTTCAAATTTCAACAGGCCTGACAGGCTTGTTGCTGGTATTAAATTCTGATAAAGGCGAAATTTCGCATTATTGAACAAAACATCACCTGTCACAGAGACCAGCTTGGGCTGCTCTTCCTGCTCAGATATCATCAAATTTAGCTGACCTTCGCCAAAACTGCCTGATGAAATATGACGGTTCATCCATAAAGAGGTTTTTGAGGCCAATTGTTTTGGCCAGAGATGTTTAAACAATTCAATATCAAGAAATGTAGACGTTAAAGTTAGGTCTGTGACAAAAATATCATCTATTTTTTTTCTTGCGCCACTTAAACTTAACTGACCGGACTGTTTCAGATCGATCAACAGATTTTGAAGAATGGTGTCACTTCCCTGCTGGCGCAGGATAAGTTCAACTGACGGCACCCTGACGGTTGGCCCATAGCCGGTCACACGCATAAATCCATTACGAAGAGACAAGGCAGAAGCAACAGTTTCAACTTTTCCATCTGCCCCAACCTTTACATCAATAGAACCTTTCAGGGTGCCAACTACCGTCTGATACTGATCATCAGAATAAGACAGCCTGATATTTGCATATTCACCTGAAAGATTCAGTCGAGAGAAGGTTAAAAGACCTTGTTTGGGCCTTAAATCACCCTCAAATTCGGCAGCCAAAGTTTTAAAACGTCCACCCTCAATATGCCTTGAAATCCAACTGCGTATATCAACCAACTGATCCTTTGGCCACACGGTCTGCAGTGCGGAAATAGATATATCCTCACCTAATATTGTGCCTCTAAATTTCATTTCATCGGCATGAACAGAGAATAATTTTCCTGCCACCCTGACAGTCTGCTGGTCGGCTAGATTTGCTGATAAATTGTGAATAACCAGAATATCTTCAGCTGCACTGTAATCCACCTTTGCCTGCAAATTTGAATAAACTGAAGTCAGTGGCTTGTCGTCTTTCCGGAGGGAGAGAAAACCATGTGATGATGACATTTCACCGCTAAGCACTGACAGGGATTGCCCCTCAAATGCGCCAGTCAACTCCATATCAACATCGCTGAATCTATGCTGTTCAAACCTATCTGCATGACCCATCAATTTTAGTAGTCTGGTCACATCAACATGCTTAGTTTTCAGCTCAAACAAACTAAGTGAAGACAGAAAATTGACGTTCAATGACAACTTGATTTGGGGTATAATCTGCCCCGTGTCGACAGGTTGAGACAGGCGCAGAGACAGATTGATCTCATCTGAGATGGTCCGTTTATCTGCTGGCCAGAATGACAAGGCCAGGTCAGAGAATTGTTCACTGTCTGGCTGGCCATCAACTGAAGATGAAATCATGAATTCATTTGCGGTCAGGGTTAAGCGCTGCAAGCCTGATGGCCACATGTCCCGGTAGCTTCTGGAGGCCTGTCCTGCAGTCTGCAGGCCGTCTGGCAGAGGAAAGACAACCAGGTGATTGAGCCAGCTGAATTCATTCAAAAATTTTAAGGACTGTTTCTGACGCTCTACTTTCAAAGTCTTTGCTCGCAAAGCAATTTCAACTGGCAAGGCGGTGCGCAAAGACCCAACGCCAAAGACCAGCTGAACAGTTTCAAAATTCAAATGTTGTTCTTGATAGATAAGGCTGGTATCCTCCAACTGTGCTGAAAGCTGAAAATGACTCAAATCATACCTGAACGACACATCAGAAATATGTGTTTTGGCCCCTGGCAAGGCATCTGAAACCCTAGCGCTAATAAAGGCAGCAGGACCGCCCTTCTTCTCAATTACATAAACAGCCGTACCAGCAGCAAGCAGCACTAGAATGATTGATGTCAGCAAGATGTAAATAAACCACTTGAGCCATCCATACAAGCTGGGAGGCTGTTTTCTCGCTTTTGCCAGCTTGCCAATATGAGGCGCTTGTTCACTCACTGAATTTTGCCCGGCTTATTTAGTTGTGTGCTATACACTGTCGCCCCCAATTGACGTCGTCATATATGAAACTTCAGATTACCAACCTTTACATGCAGTTTTATATGACTTTTTTTGTTATCATTCTATATGAATTCAAAAACATAGTTTTTGCGCTGACGGAAATGGAGACAAAAGCATGCTAGCAACAGGACAGAATGCCCCGCTTTTTTCATTGCCTACTGATCAAGGCAACTTTAGTTTGGCAGAACATCATGGCAAAAATGTGATTATATTCTTTTTTCCAAAAGCTGACACTTCCGGCTGCACAAAGGAAGCCATAACATTTTCTGAACTCAAAGCTGAGTTTGAAGCTGCCAATTCTCTTGTGATCGGAATTTCGAAAGACACACCTGAAAAACAGGCTAAATTTCGGGCGAAGCATAATCTAAGTTGCCTTCTCGGTGCAGATTTTAACACTGATGTGTGTGAACAGTTTGGTGTGTGGGTCGAAAAATCTATGTATGGCAGAACCTATATGGGCATTCAAAGAGCAACCTTCATCATTAATGCAGATGGTAAAATCGGGCAGGTGTGGCCGAAAGTAAAAGTAGCGGGTCATGCAGAAGATGTTCTTGATCATTTGCGCGCTGGCGGTTGATCTGTCTTTACTAAAGGCTAAGTCTGATGAGTGATATATGCCCGGATCTTCTAAACGCGTTCAATTGCCCTGACACCAAAAAAAAAGCTGAATTGACACGGGCCTTATTCAAAGGCGTAAATGATGGGCAGTATAACTGTGTATTACCATGTTTCTTTCCAGATCGTCCGGGGCGACCCAATAAGCCGGAACTGCTTGCCCCAAAACATGTCCCCAGACGCCGCATATCAACCGGAAGAACAGGCCGCGTCGCTCTTTTGCATGCTATCGCACATATTGAGCTGAACGCTATCGATCTAGCCCTTGATATGGCAGGTCGATATGCAGCTTATGGCCTGCCTTTTGATTTTGTTCGTGACTGGTTGTTTGTTGCAAATGACGAAGCCAAACATTTTATGTTACTCAGTGACCGTCTGGAAAGTCTAGACAGTTTCTACGGTGCTTTGCCTGCACATGACGGCCTGTGGGAAGCCGCATTAGCCACACGCGAAGATTTGGCAGGCAGATTGGCAATCGCCCCGCTTGTGCTGGAAGCACGAGGACTGGATGTTACCCCGCAACTAATCGACAAGGTAAAATCAGTAGGTGATGAAGCCAGCGCAGAGCTTCTGCAGATCATTATGGAAGATGAGGTTAGCCATGTGGCCACAGGGAAACGCTGGTTTGACTTTGTCTGCGGATGCGAACGGCGCGATCCTATAAGCAGCTGGCAAGGCCTCGTCAGGCAATATTTCAAGGGTGATTTAAAACCGCCCTTTAATATTGAAGCGCGAAAAGCTGCCAGGTTTTCAGCCGCCTTTTATGGCCCTCTTGCTGCCGGACGTTCCTCACTTCAGCCACCGTCTTGAGCACGAGTTGGTCCCACTCTAGCAGCCAGGCTGGCTTCGATAAAATCATCTAGCTCACCATCGAGTACCGCTTGGCTGTTCCCTTTCTCAACATTGGTCCGCAGATCCTTAACCATCTGATAGGGATGCAACACATAAGATCTGATCTGGCTGCCCCAGCCGATATCAGACTTTGTTGCATTATTATCCATAGCGGCCTGTTCACGCTTTTGCAATTCAAGCTCATATATCCGGGCTTTCAGCATATTCAGGGCTGTTGCTCTATTCCGATGCTGGCTGCGGTCAGATTGACATTGCACCACAATATTCGTAGGAATATGTGTTATACGTATAGCTGAGTCTGTCGTGTTTACATGTTGCCCGCCTGCACCAGATGCCCGGTAGGTGTCAACTCGTAAGTCTTTTTCCTCCAAAGCTACGTCAATATTATCATCAACCTCAGGATAGACCCAAACTGAAGCAAAGCTGGTATGACGCCGGGCTGAGCTGTCATAAGGTGAAATTCTGACTAGGCGATGTACGCCCGATTCTGTTTTTATCCACCCATAAGCATTGACCCCCATGACCCGCAAAGTCGCTGACTTTATGCCAGCCTCTTCACCATCACTCTCTTCGATTGTTTCGAGCTTAAACCCCCGCGCCTCTGCCCACCGGGAATACATCCGCAGAAGCATTGCAGCCCAATCTTGGGCTTCTGTGCCACCGGCTCCTGGATGAATTTCGATAAAGCAGTTATTACCATCCGCTTCGCCAGACAACAGGCTTTCAAGCTGTTTTTTACCGGCGATTTCAGCCAGACGGGCCAATTCTGCATTTGCTTCATCAACCAATTCTATGTCATTCTCTTCTTCAGCCAGCTGAATTAAATCCATCTGGTCCTGAAGCTCTGTTTCGAGCTCTTTGATGGCTGCAATCTGCTGATCCAGATGGGTCTTTTCGCGCATCACACGCTGTGCATTTTCCTGACTGCTCCAAAAATTAGGTGAGGATATCTGCGCCTCCAATGCAGCGGCGCGGCCGAGAGCCGTATCCCAGCCAACATGTTTGCGCAACAGGTCTATAGCAGATTTTATTGTTTCAATAGCAGCCAGTGTTTCAGCCTGCATAATAATATCAGCCCTTCAATGAACTCAAGAACGTCTTATGAGTGGGGTATCAATACAAAGCAGGAGCGTCAACTATTGAAGGGCTTTCAGCTCCTGGAATATCAATCACAATAGTCGATTTGGGCCGCTGGCCTGGCTTAAACACTTCCATAACGGCCATTTCATGATCAGGCAGCACCCGCTCACCTGTTTCTGCATGAACAGGCACAAGAGTAATGCCACCAGGCCGACGGAACGGAATTAATGGCTTATCTTCAAGCGCGTCAATTATAAACTGCTTAAAGATAGGCACAGCTGCTGTTGAACCAGTTTCACGCTTCCCTAATGGCCGCGGCATATCATAGCCAACATACACTCCTGCGACTAGATCAGGTGAAAAACCGATAAACCAAGCATTTGTATTGTCGTTTGTGGTTCCTGTTTTTCCTGCAACAACAAGACCAGAATCAGCAATGCGCCTTCCAGTGCCCCTCTTAATCACACCTTCCAACATTGAGACCATTTGATAAGCCGATGCAGGATCTGTCAGCTGTGCCCGCAGATCATTAATCTCTGGAACTGGCTGGTTATCCCAGCCCACTGGCGCATCACAGGCGGAACAATCCCGTTTATCATGACGCTTGAGGGTCTGGCCAAATCGATCCTGAATTCGATCAATAAGGCTAACATCTATCTGTTTGCCCCCATTCACAAGCTGACCGTACGCAGAAGTGAGTTTCAGAAGTGTTGTCTCACCCGCACCAAGTGACATAGACAAAAAGGGAGGCAAATCTTCATTGATACCAAACCTTTTTGCATAATCCTGTACAATAGGCATACCGACAGCCATCGCCAAACGCGCAGTCATCAAATTCCTTGATTTTTCGATACCAACCCGCATGATTGAAGGGCCATAAAAGCGCCTTGTATAGTTTGCAGGCTTCCATTTTGGCTTGCCTGTCCCTTGATCAACAACCAAAGGCGCATCAAGAATCCGGGTTGTTGGCGCATAGCCCTGATCAAGAGCAGCCAGATAGACAAAAGGTTTGAAAGCAGATCCTGGCTGACGTTTGGCCTGCGTTGCTCGGTTAAATTCAGACACTCTGAAATCATACCCACCTGTCAAGGCGAGCAATCGGCCAGTATGAGGGTCGAGCGCAACAAGGGCCCCCTCAACCAAAGGGCGTTGACCCAAGGCAAAAACATCGCTGGCAAAAACCACACCATCTGTTGTCAGATCAGGTGCTTCAACAGGCCGTTGGACAATTACGATGTCATCTGCAGTTAAAACTTGCTTCAGACTGGTAATCTTTGGCGGTCTGGTGCCATCAGCTCGGCGAGGCGGATAGGCCCATGAGGCAAGAGTAAATGGGATCACCGCCGTCTGCCCCTGCACATAGATCTGAACCTGCTGGTCATCAACTTTCGTCACAAGTGCAGCAAACCTGTTTTCAGGTAGCTTCTCTGTCAATAATTGCAGCTGCACGTCAACAGGCTTTGCCGGATCAAGCCTAGCTAATGGACCACGCCATCCCTGCCGCCTATCAAGTGCTTCCAACCCCTCGCGCAAGGCACGTTCAGCCTTCATCTGTAACTGCGGATCAATTGTTGTACGAACAGACAAACCACCTTCATATAAGACTTTTGTGCCATAAGTTTCAGCAAGCTCACGACGGACCTCTTCCGTAAAATAAGGTGCATTTGCGCTATCCGAACCAGAAGCCTTTTTTACACCCAGCGGCTTTGATCCTGCCAAGGCTGTCTGCTCAGCTGTGATATACCCATTTTCCTGCATCTGCCGCAGAACCCAGTTGCGTCGCCCCAACGCCGCCTTGGTTCGTCTGGCTGGGTGGTAATTTGAGGGAGCTTTCGGCAGAGCTGCTAAATAGGCCATTTCGTGCAGCTCGAGCTGGTCAAGTGCTTTGTCAAAATAATTGAGCGCTGCCGCCGCAACACCGTAGCTGCCATATCCCAGATAAATTTCATTTAGGTATAGGGCTAGAATTTGTTGTTTGCTAAAAGCACGTTCCATGCGAATAGCCAGGATCGCTTCCTTTATCTTTCGGTCAAAAGACAGTTCATTGCTTAATAGGAAGTTTTTTGCCACTTGCTGAGTGATAGTTGACGCACCTATGGGTCGCCGCCCAGTTCCCAGAGCTGCCAGATTGGTCAGGCTAGCCCGCACTAGCGCAACAGGGTCAACCCCAGGATGAGCAAAAAATGACTTATCCTCTGCAGACAAGAAAGCGTGAAGCAGTTGTGGCGGCATCGCCTTCACCGGCACAAAAAGGCGTTTCTGTGTTGCAAATTCAGCCAGCAACGCGCCATTGCCTGCGTAAACGCGTGTCGCCACAGG
>PADU01000021.1 GCA_002700485.1 SAR116 cluster bacterium
GCTTCCAGTTAAATGCTCAAAAAAGACTGAAAATAGTCTGATTAGTATCAGAGCACTTATGCCCAAAATCACCTTTTTAGCTGCGAAAGCATTCCAAGATTCAACAGCAATCTCTCTGAATTTTTTACGCTCTTCGGTTGACCAATTGATGATTGTCAGGTCACCAGCCGCTTTGTCTTTAGCCACTTGGTCCAGACCTTCAAGGCGTGAATCACGAAGTTTGCTTGACCATATTGAGTAAGTCAAAGATTCCATCGCGGCCTTTTCAGATGCTGACATCTTATCCCACACGCGCTTGTTTATAATAGTCTGCAGGTTTGCCATTGAGTGAATCCCAGGATAGAGGGGATATTTTGCAATTTTATGGAAACCAGAAGCGTGGTTGTTGATGTAAACGGATGCGTCAGCTGCATCAACAATCCCCTTTTCCAAAGAAGTGTAAACTTCCGAAAACGGAATTGAAGATGGTGATGCGCCTGCACGGCGGAAGACGTCAGCTGCTAATCCCTCAGGCGAGCGAAGTTTTAAACCCTTTAGGTCTGCAACGCCTCTAATTGGAACAGTAGATACGAATGCCTCTTTACCATAAGGACCGCATCCAAGAACTTTGATTTTTCCAGGCAAAATTGAGTCATAGATCTTCTGAAGCATTTCTTTGCCGCCGCCATGCATGCAATATTCTACATACTGGTCAGGAGTATCATAACCTGCAATAAGGTCTCCCATGATTGCAAATGCAGGGTCACGACCAGCAAAATAGGCAATCGCATTCATATCGCCATCAAGAATACCATTAGCAACAGCATCAATTGTTTCACGGTGCGGCACAACAGCTTTAGTTGGCAGTACATCCATTTTTAGTGAGCCGTTGGTGACAACTTCGAGTTGTTTCCATTCTTCCGTTAGATAACTATGAGCCCAGTCCCCTGATTTAGAACTTATTTGGAACTTAAGGGTCTTAGCATCTGCCACTCCAGACCCAAGAACCATTACACCGGCCACGAGTGCCAATAATGATTTTTTCATTTTCTTCCTCCGATTTTTAATCATTAAGCAAAGCCATCTGCTACAGCGAACATGAAATAAATGATTGCGCCTCCAAAAGCAAAACCAATTAGCCACGCCCAAATCCCATATGTCCTTACGTGGTCTTTTCTGGTATCTGCACTCAATGCCTTTACTCCCCTAGATATTGAGAAATGAACAACTGGTTTCATTCACTTCTTAAACACCACGTTGACAAAGTTCTTAGGCTGGCGCAAGTGTGAAATTTTGTCCAATGGAATTCTATAAAAAATTCTAGTTGTCAAAGTTGATAATTACGTGCGAGCCTTTCCTGACAGTAAAAATTGCAAAAATGCTGCATGGGGGAAAAAATGTCGAAAGATATCTCAGTTCTACCTGAAACTGAAGGGGATACCTTTAGAGCCGGAAAAGACGGATTTGGGTTCTTTGACCATTTTAGCAAATTCTCGGGCCTTGCAGTCGCGCAATTATATTTGTTTTGCGCCCTAGTTACTGCATATGAAGTTATCTCGAGATATGTTTTCAATGCACCAACCCAGTGGGCTTTTGAAGTTGTAATGGTGTTGTGTGCTACAGCATGGATGATCTCGGCTGGCTACATTACCTCTCACAAAAGACATATAGCTATTACAGTCTTTTATATTATTGCTACAGACAATACACGCTGGTGGCTTGACTTGCTTGCATACATAGTTGGCATATTAGCTCTTTGGCTACTTGTGGATGATACTACTGTAAGAGCTCTTGAATCGGTTCTAATGACTGAGCGGGCGGGCAGCGCTTGGAATTCTCCACAACCTCTAATACTAAAATCTATGCTCGCGATCGGTGCATTTATTTATTTGGTTCAACTTTTGATAAATCTCTATCGTCATTTTTCTTCACATATCGCTAAAAAGGTGATTTTGGGCATAAGTGCTCTGATACTAATCAGACTATTTTCAGTCTTTTTTGAGCATTTAACTGGAAGCGGCGTATTTGCATCTATTAACGGTATATATGCATCAGTATTTTCTCCGTTTGATCCCTCGATCTATGTAGATATGAGGGACATGGATATTAGCATAGCAAGTCTTATAATTGTAGCATTGATGCTTGCTCTCATGATGACTGGAATGCCGCTCGGCGTTGTTACCTTATTTGTGTCTATCCTGAGTGCAGTTGCGTACTTTGGTTACGGCGGTCTTTATCTTGTNTCNACGAATGCTTTTGGACTTTTGGAAAAATATCCTNTAGTCGCTGTNCCTTTGTTTGTTCTNATGGCCTCTATTTTAGAAAGAGCTGGTATCGCAGAGGACTTGTTTGATGCNATGTCTATCTTNGCTGGGAAATTTAGAGGTGGTGTTGCTATACAAACGATTGCAGTTGCAGTTGTTTTGGCNGCTATGTCTGGGGTTATGGGTGGNGAAATCGTTATGCTCGGGCTCGTTGCCCTGCCTCAGCTTTTAAGACTCGGTTACGATCGAAAAATGTCCATAGGAGTAATTTGCGCTTCAGGTGCTCTGGCGACACTCATCCCTCCAAGTATAATTATGATTATTTATGGACTGTCGGCTCAAGTNGCTATTGGCGACTTGTTCATGGCTGGGGCAGTGCCGGGTTTAATGCTTGCGACGCTNTATGGAATTTATGTTCTGATAAGAGTTAATATTAATCCTGCAATGGCTCCAACTGCTGAAGAGGTAGCCAAGGCGCGCGGCAAAGAAATGAAAATGTCTAAAACAAAGTTTTATGCCGTCATNCTCAGTATTTTCNTNATATTCTGTGTCATGGGCTCGATATACGCNGGCATCGCTTCTGTNACTGAGGCTGCCGCTGTAGGTGTTATAGGAGCAATGGNGGTGGCAGCTCTGAGGAACTCNTTTAGCTGGCATCTAATGCAACAAGCTTTAGCTGGAACAATGTCAACTGTTGGCACAATTATATGGCTTATTTTAGGNGCCGTAGCATTTGTTGGCATTTATAATCTCATCGGCGGTGCTGATTTCATGCGTTCCTTGTTTAGNGGTTTAGGATTNCCAGCGCTCGGCATTGTGTTNGTNATGATGGCNATATTGGTAGTACTTGGGACATTTATGGAGTGGATNGCCATTGCATTTATTACAGTCCCNGTGTTTGCACCGGTAGTTGTCGCNATGGCCCCNGAACTCGGACTNGAACCGGAGTGGGCTGCTGTATGGTTTGGTGTATTATTTGTTATGAATATCCAAATCTACTTTTTATCTCCNCCATTTGGCCCGGCTTGTTTTTGGCTTAAATCAGTCGCGCCAAAGGATATAGAGCTACAGGAAATATTCATGGCTGTGCTTCCNTTTATCGCTCTTCAAATAATTGGGATGCTAGCGGTAATGTTCTATCCAGAGATAGCGTTATGGTTCCCTAAATATTTAAATGGTTGACGCAACTTTACTGAGTGTTGATTGCATTAAATTTAGAGGCAAACGGGAATGAGGACTGTTCTTTTGACAGAGAAAATTGATGACTCGGGGCCTGCTTTGCTCAGNGAAAAAGGGTTTGAAGTCATAGAAGGTTGGACGCTGAGTGAAGAGCAGCTTGAAGGTTGGTCAGAAAAGATAGAAGCTATTCTTGTGCGTACCAATCGGATTTCTTCTGAACAAATTCTCTCCATGCCAAACCTGAAAATCATATCTAAGCATGGGGTCGGTTGCGACACCATCGATGTGGCCTGTGCCCGGTCACGAAATATAACTGTCGCTATTGCATCTGATGCAAACGCACAATCTGTTGTGGAACACACCTTTATGTTTATGCTGAATATGGCAAAAAATTCAATTTATATGGATCAGGTTGTGCGCAGTGATTACAGCAAGCGGAAGAATATCAAGGCATTTGACTTGGGCGCGCGAACTTTGCTGGTGCTTGGCTATGGCCGGATTGGCACGCGCGTATCTAGGCTAGCTAGTTCCTTTGGTATGACTGTGCTTGTGTGTGATGAAAAATTTGACCTNGGNGTCAGCGAGGTTGANGGCTTNGAAATNATCCATGATTTAGATGAAGGCTTGGCGCGAAGTACCTTCCTGACCGTTCATATTCCGCTTACAGATAAATCTGCTAATCTAATTGATAAAGACCGGTTGCTGAAAATGCCGAAAGGTAGCTATCTAGTGAATTGTGCACGTGGCGGGATTGTTGATGAACAGGCTTTGATGGAATTGACACAGTCAGGTCACATTGCTGCTTCGGCTTTTGACGTTTTCTCAGTCGAGCCNATTACAGTAGATAATCCCCTTCTGTCTGCNAAGAACACNCAACTNAGNCCNCATGCNGCGGCNTTNACNGCTGAAAGCCTGCATCGCATGTCTTATCAGGCNGCATCAAATATATGTGATTATTTCAATGAGGGTGTTCCCAAAGCCAACATCTATGATTTGGANGCGTTCACTGNCTNATATTTTTGCCAACGAAAATCAGGGTCGAGATAGGGCGAGCTGTCGGGAATAAGATCTATTGGCATGTCAATNATGAACCTACCCAGCAGAATATAGCTTAGNGTTTTGCCATGNCTGTCAATNGACCGNGATGCATTGACCCCGCCATCCAGAACATCGTCTATAACAAAATTAAATGCAGAGAGNAGGGGTAAATCATAGCGTGTAACACCACTTGCCCCTAGGTGNGCATAAAGCTTATGNACCTTNTNNGCTGTCACATTTTTCNCTAGAAACCGGAANGCNTCTGGTCGATAGGCCACCAAAGANACATTGCTGACATTACCTTTGTCGCCAGCCCGGCTGTGGGCGATAGCGTGAAGTGGCAAACGGCGCATTTCTGAGCAGCTAGTCACCTATCAACAACCTCCACAGCAATATGAGGTTCAATGAGTGTTCTGTNTAGCAAAATAGAGGCTGATGCCATCTGCGGCGTGACTGAACTGCGATATCCACCNCCAGCAGCTGGTCCTGANCAATAAAGATGNTGAAGCTCGTCACACAATGTCTGCGCGGTTTTCTGATCAGCTGAAATGAGGGACAACCGAACTCTGTAATCGCCGTCAAAGGGCAGGTTATTTGCTTGGCTGGCTGACGCATCGCCACCATCAAGAACAGAAAATGCCCCAATAATATCGCGGCGAATTTCACCATTGAAACCAGATTTTTGCATGCGCTCTAAAACGATGTCCGCAGCTAATTCAGCACGCGCAAGACTATTCATGCCAGCATAACTGAGTTCTGCCTCGGCCATAAACCCGCCATCAACACATACAGTTGCTTTAAGTTGTTCTGGTCGGGGGCTACCCTTTATCCCTCGCACTAAAATTCGGTCTATTCCGTCTTCTGCAAGATACAGGCCACTGACATCTGCACAAACATCCGGCACAATATAACAAGTTGGATCATGCATTTCATATAACAGCTGTTCNGTAACTGTAGCAGAGGTGACGCAACCCCCAGTCTGTTCAGGCTTTGTTATAATGAAATCTCCGGATTCGTAAACCTCTGCAACAGGGAAACCCACTTCAGCTAGTGCAGGAACATCCTTAAAACCAGGATCGGCAAAATAGGCCCCTGTTACTTGTGCACCGCATTCCAGAAGATGGCCACAGATTGTGCCAGCCGCCAGTTTGTCCCAATCATCGTTAGCCCANCCAAATTCGTGTAGCAGTGGACCTAAAACTAACGCGCTGTCAGTGGTGCGACCAACAAGAACAATATCCACATCCNTTGCTAGTGCGTTTGCAACAGCGTCCCCGCCCAGATATACGTTAGCTGCTTTTAAATCACGGCCTGACAATTGGTTGCCTTCCATNGTAGGGGCCTCTAAGAGGGTTTGCTCATCAAGATAAGTAGATAAATCATCACCTGATAAAACAGCAATTCTAAATGGAGGTAGGCCTAATTCACCAGCCAGCTTGTTAATATGTTTTGCCGCTGCTAATGGGTTGGCAGCGCCCATGTTCGAGACAACCTTGATGTGATGCATTTTTATTTGTTCTAAAACTGGGCGAAGATAAGCTTCAAGATAGGGGGAGTAACCTAAGTCAGGGTCTCTTGTTTTTGAAATTTGTGCAAGGGCGATTGTTCGTTCTGCTAGAACTTCAAAAATCAGATATCTAGCGCCATCGCAATTTGCCAAATGTGCAACCAGCGGTACAGCAGCATCAAAGCGATCACCAGAAAATCCTGCTCCCCCAGCGATAAAGACGCGTTCAGTCATAACCCTCATTCTCTAGTGTGAAATCTCANTCGATCAGAACGTGAAGCTTTTGTGCTGTCAAGNCTGTTATTGGTTGCTGNATTGGGTATAGACTGAGGNCAGTAATAAAGTTTGTTAAGTGGGTATACTAAACTGGTNCCTTCATTCCTTAAATCTCTGCAGACTGTCACTGGGCTGCTGATGGTTATAGTGATGGTAACGATGCTNTGCGCGCGNGCAACAAGCATGCCTGTATTCAATTTTATTTCTTACTGCGCCGCAGCAGGGGTCTTTTTTTGCAGCTGGCGTCTAATAGGATTGCGCGAAATCTATCTTCTGAGNGTATGTGGTTGCCTGACAGCTTTTGCCTTNCTGGTTTTACAAATGCCTTGGGAAATATTTCAAACTGCAATTAATCAGGCTGTTTTTCTGATGGCTTTTTTGCTCTTGCTTGCATTACTTCATGAAGCTGCAGTCACTTCAACGGCGGTAGCTNANTGTGGACAATTTTTGACCCGCCAGCCACCAGCAAAGCGNTATTTTGCNGTCTTTGGCGGGTCGAACATNATGTCTGTTCTATTTAATTTAGGCATTATAAGTTTACTCACACCCCTGATCCGAAAAGGTGTTGAAAAAGAACAANCTGATGTTGCAGATATCAGAGAACGAAGACAGCTNACATCAATGCTGCGCGGNTTTAGTTGGAGTGTTGTTTGGTCACCAACAGCGATTGCACCACTCGCGGTCCTTGAACTAATAGACGGTATAAGNAGAGAATGGTGGAGCATATATGGTCTCATGTGTACTGCAGCTATTTGTATCATTGGTTGGGCTGAAGACAGATGGAGGTTTCGAAATGTGCAGCGNAANNCTGCCCGACCACGTCAACAGTTGAAATTGCCTTTATTAGCACTGGTCAGTTTCTTTTCTGTCTTGTTGTCACTGGTTTGTTTGACAGTTCTTGTTTCTTATTTTTCCGGTGAGAGTTTTGTTTTTGGCTTGTTGGTTTCCTGTCCTCTAGTTATGGTGTTGTGGTTATGGGCGCAAAATCAAAAAAGTGATAAAACCCCAGCTACAGCGCTGAAACGCGCTGCAGATATTTGTCTGACACGCTTACCTGAAAATGCGAAAATTATGCTGGCATTAGCTTCATCTGGTTATATTGGGAGACTGAGTGCGGAGATGGTTCCGGCTGAATATTTGTCCGATAATCTGGGACTAATGGCGATGCCTGATTATATGGTGCTGATTTGCTTGACGGTAGTGATGACACCCTTTTCATGGCTTGGTGTCAGTCCTATTATGATGGCCGTTTTTTTTTGGCAGCCTCTTAGGCAGCCTTCCTGTTTTGCCTGTGGACCCGACATTAGCCGCACTAGCGATTTCCTGCGGGTGGGCCTTGTCAATGACCACTTCACCTTTTGCAACTGTTGTGCTAATGGTATCCTCTTTAAATGGTAAGCGTCCTCTTCAGCTTACTCTGGGTTGGAACACTTTATTCTCAATAATGGTGACGCTTTGTCTTTGCGGCATCTTCTTCACGCTGACCGGTGGGCGATAAGTTTATCCCGTCAGATGCCTAAATATCTGTTTATGGTTTCCGGTGCGGCCAGAAGAGCAGTTGATGTTCCTTGCCAGGTAATATTTCCCTTATCCATAATATAATGGCGATCTGCCAGTTTTGTGATAGCTGAAATATCTTTATCGATGATCAAAATAGACTGGCCTTTCTGTTTTAGCTTATTCAGACAAGCCCATATCTGCTGCCTTACCAGTGGGGCCAACCCCTCTGTCGCTTCATCAAGGATCAGTAATTTCGGGTTGGTGATAAGAGCCCGCCCAATCGCCAGCATTTGCTGCTCGCCACCAGACAAACGATCTCCTGCGTGGTCAAGTCGTTCTTTCAGCTGCGGGAATAGCTCAATTACACTCTCAAATGTCCATTCATCTTGTGTATCGGATAGGGAAGGCTGGTAGAATGTGTGCAGATTTTCACTAACAGATAAATTTGGAAAAATCTGGCGTCCTTCTGGAACCAGTCCAATGCCTTGGCGAGCAATCTCAAAACTTTCAATGACAGCATCAGCAATGCCAAACCTCTGTATTTGGCCTGATTGCAGCGGTAGTTGACCCATTATTACCCGCACAGTTGTCGTCTTTCCCATGCCGTTGCGACCCATCAGAGACACACATTCTCCAGCATTGATATGCAGAGATAAATCAAACAGAACCTGAGCTGCCCCATACCCGGCATTCACTTTATCCAAAATCAGCATGTTAATCACCATCGCCAAGATAGGCGTTGCGTACGACGCTGCTGTTGCTGATTTCATCAGGTGTTCCACTGGCGATGGTTCTTCCTTCCACCAGCACTGTTATACGGTCTGCCAATTGAAATACTGCATCCATATCATGCTCAATCAGTAAGGTCGCATGCTGGCTCTTTAACTCTTTTATAATTGAGGTGATATGGCGGCTTTCTTCTGCCCCAGCCCCTGCCAAAGGTTCATCCAGTAATAGAAGTGTGGGTTTTGTTGCGATCGCCAGTGCCAGTTCAAGAAGTCGGCGTTCTCCGTGAGAGATTTCAGCAGCAAGTTTCTCAGACTGGTGAAGCAATCCAACCTTTTCCAAAATATCGCTTGCGCCAGATAAAAGAGAGGGATCGCTGAAGGCTGGTGAGAAAAACCGAAACACTTTGCCCTTTCGGGCAAGCTCGGCGATAAGTGCATTTTGCAGGACTGTGAAACCCAGAAGAACATTACTGATCTGGAAGGAACGGCCAATTCCCTTGCGCACCCTTACAGAGGGCGAAGTATTATTTATAAGTTCTCCCTCTAAGAGAATTTGTCCAGAATCAGGTTGTTCGGATCCATATATCTGTTTGATTAAGGTTGTTTTTCCTGCACCATTCGGTCCAATAAGCGCATGGATTTCACCCTTGTTTACAGATAGACACAGCTTATGTGTTGCCCGCAAGGCCCCATAAGATTTGCTGATATCTTTGAGTTCAAGTGATACTTTGGTCATGTGGTGTCTTGCCGCCGAGTAATTCGTAGGTCTATTTGATGAAATATTGCCATCAGACCACCTTTTGTGAACAAGACAACAGCAATCAGCATCGGTCCAAATATAATCATCCAGTTTTCGCTGTAATCAGGGGCGATGAAATAAAGCAACTCAGGTAGAAATTCTTCAAGCAGAAAAAAGACAATTGCGCCGATTAGTGGACCGGCAATATAGGAAAGACCTCCCAATACAATGACAATCATTAATTCGCCTGAACGGGACCAATGCATAATATCGGGTGAGACGTATTCCTGCCAGTTTGCAAATAAAGCACCAGCAAGTCCACAGATAGCAGCAGACACTACATAGGCCGTGATTTTGAAACGCAAAGCAGACAGCCCCATTGCTTCAATGCGTGATTCATTATCCTTAATTCCCTGTAAGATTACACCAAAACGAGAATTGATGATGAGCAGAAGAAGCAGGCTTACAGCAAAAAGAGCTATCCAAATAAGGTAATAAAGCCGAAGCGGATCCCATAAATCAATAATTAAAAATGAAGCACGATCCACACCCATACCATCATCACCGCCAAAGACCTCAAGACTGACAAAGAAAAAATATAGCATCTGAGCAAAGGCCAAGGTTATCATGATAAAATAAATTCCCTTGGTTCTGAGGGCGAGAAAGCCAATCACAAGACCAATAGCAGCGCAGAACAGAAGTGCAAAAAGAATATGTAGCCAGCCATTATCAATACCGTAAAACTGGCTGATACCCACACTGTAAGCCCCTATGCCTATAAAGGCAGCATGACCAAATGAGACCATTCCTCCAAATCCCAGAACGAGGTTCAGCCCTAATGCAGCCATGCCTAGTAGCATTATACGCATAGAAACATCATTCCAAAATGGCAGGTCAGCTAGGCTAGTGTAGATTGGAAATAAGCCAAACCCTAGCAACAGGATAAACAAGGCAGGGGATGATTTTAAAATTTCCAGACTTCTTTTAAGCGCTTGCATCACCCTAACCTTTCGGCGGGAACAGGCCAGTTGGCTTGAACACAAGTATTACGGCCATCAAGATATATATCATCATAGAGGCAAGAGCTGGCCCCGCCCCGTCAGCGGCTGATTGAGACATGAACGCTCTCAGCATGTCTGGCAGGAACACCCTGCCGATTGTATCGGCAAGACCAACGAGAACAGCGGCAATGAAGGCACCACGGACAGAGCCGATGCCGCCAATAATAATGACCACGAGAGACAAGATCAGCAGAGGTTCTCCCATGCCTGGTTCGACAACTGTCAGAGGAGCAAGCATCATGCCCGCAACGCCTGCTAGGCTCGCACCAACTGAAAAAATAAACCGCCTCAGCATATGAATGTTTACACCAAGCGCAGCAGTCATATCCGGGTTGGCCGCACCTGCTCTGACCATGGCGCCCATGCGNGTCTTGGCGACAAGAATATANATGCCAATGGCCAATGCCAGCCCTANAAAAATAACTANAAGGCGAAAGANCGGATATGGTGTTTCTGGCAGGATGTAAACAAACCCCGACAAAGAGGGCGGCAAATTAGAAAATAGAGCAGCAGGCCCAAAGCCAATGCGGATCAATTCNTTGAAGAACAGGATCAGTCCNAAAGTTGCTAGCACCTGCTCCATATGNTCGCGTTTATATAAATGTCTGATGANCAGATATTCAAGCAGATATCCGCTAGCAAAGGTTAATGGGATGGCCAAAAAAATGCCAAGATAGAAATTGCCTGTCAGCAGGGTAAATCCTGTGGCAGCGTATGCACCAATCATCACCTGCGCGCCATGGGCCAGAAAGACCAAGTCCATAATTCCCAGAATCAGCGTCAGACCAGCAGCCACCAAAAATAGGGTGACACCAGACTGAATGCCATTGAACACTTGCTCCAANAATAGCGTTATGGTCATTCGACTTGNCGCCTGCCGTACAATTTGAAAACCGGATGAATGGCAGTCAGATCATGGCTGCCCTGCCTTGTTGAGTTTACTCTAAAATTTGCANTCCTTGGCATAGACATCGCCATGGTTTTCCATAACGGTTCCAATGATTTTTAATGTCGCATTACCTTCATTATCCAGGATGACTTCACGCAGATAAACATTTTGTACGGGGAACTGATTTGTATTCATCGCTAAAAGGCCACGTGTTGTTGGGATATTGCCTTTTGCTAAAACAGATCGCATTGCTTCTGTCTCTGTGCTACCAGACGTCCGTACAGCATGATCAATTGCCATCATCGTATCATAAGCTTGCGCAGCGTANAATGAGGGGTAANCGCCATATGNTGCTTTGTAGTCGGCCACAAATTTCTTGTTCATGTCATTATCAAGGTCGGGAGACCAGGTCTGTGTATTGATTGTACCAAGGGCCGTTTCTTTAAGCGCTGGCAGAGAAATCCCATCAACAGCAAACACAGAATAAAGCTTGCTAACCGAATCCATATTGCTTTGGTTCCACTGCTTCACAAAGTTCACAGCCATGCCGCCAGGTTGAAATATGAACGTGGCTTCTGGTTTGGCTGAGCGCAACGCAGACAATTCGGCCTGAAAATCACTTTGACCAAGTTTGGTGTAAACTTCGCCAATAATCTCGCCTTTGAAATGTCGTTTGAAACCAGTTAGCATATCTTTACCAGCCTGATAATTTGGGGCTAGCATATAGACAGATTTTATGCCGGCATCCTGCATATATTTGCCCATGCCCTCAGATGTCTGATCATTTTGCCAGGACATGGACACAAAATTCTTATGACATTTATCACCGGCCAGCGGAGATGGGCCTGCATTTGAGCTAATTAGCAATATGTCAGATCGCGTGACCTGCTTATGAATGGCCATCAACAAATTCGACCAAATGATGCCAGCAACTACATTAACCTTGTCGCGTTTAATCAAACGGTTTGCTAACTGCTTGGCGACATCAGGCTTACGNTGGTCATCAACAAAAATTACTTCCGCGTCATGGCCGCCAAGTTTGCCTCCGGTATGCTCGAGCGCTAGATTAACGCCATTCTGCATCTGCTTGCCAATAATGCCTGCAGAACCGGATAAGGTTGTCATATATCCCACTTTAAAGGAATCTGCGAACGCTGAGCTGTTTGCCAGCATCANAGTTGTCACGGCAACTGCCATTATCGTATNTTTCATGATATTGACCTCCGATTTCTACATNTAANNAAATTCATTAANAAATTTTCATTTAAATTAAATTTGGCANGNNGTNNNNAATTTAACTAGCGANAAATNNTCNTAAAAAGANNNTTATCAATGGTTTTGGCCTCTCAAAAGCAAGAAAATATAGAGTTCTTTTGANAGACCTAATGGAAATTTCGGNTTTGNAATTGCTTGAAGATTATATTTCAAGAACGCTGTGCGAAATGTCGTAGAAATCAATCTTGGCTATGGCAGATGCCTTCCAAGCCTCAGTTGCATCNTCTTTACTCTCATGAGATGACAAAATAGTTACGCGAGCAGGGCGGACAGAACTGTCGACTTCAACCACTTGGAATTTAGACAGGTGGAAAGTTTTCTCTAAGTTCATATCTTGGGACATGTCCATTTNTCCTATTTCATCAAATGTNGATGGATTAACAAAATNAATCGATGCACTCAACAGACTCGTTGAGTATTGCTGAANTTATTTCTTGGGTATTTTTTGTGTTCTGTTCAACAAACCTAAGAAAAGTGGTGTCAGATAGAGCGGTACCTGGTACATAGCTGTGAACAGGCCCATCACTGGGTCATAAGGAAGGGCCGCATAATACAAGCCAACATTTCGATTTCCAGCTATAACAGCCATTACTTTTAGTGTGTCCTTTGCCTGCTTAGCGCGCAAAAAAATGGCAAGCACCATTATGAAGAGTTGACTGCCAAAATTCATGAGGACCGCCAACCCCAGAAGCTGACCAGCAAGGACAGGCGAAATAGATATCTGTTCGCTGACACCGTTGAATACAGGAATAAGAAAAATCAGCATCGCGCAAGTTGAAATGCCGTCAAAAACAGTATGATGTTTTTCTATTTTTTTTCTGCTGATAAGCTGTTGTCCTAGCAAGGCAAGTCCGCCACCAATTACAATCATCAATCCCAAACGTGTTATCAGTTCAATGGGATCAATTGAGACGATATTAGATAAAAACAGGCTGCTGACAAATGGCCCGGATAAAGGGGCAATCAGGCTGGTCATAGCAACCAATTCCATTGCTAAAACAGGTCTGAACCCAAGCAGAAGACACATCCAGACTGTTGAGGCAATAGGCGGAGCAACAGCATACCAGACCAGAACAGGTATAAACATTTCTGCAAGTCCAAGACTGCGTGCGGTGAAAACAAACAGACAGGGAATCAGGATAAGGATCACAAGGCTAAGGCCAAGACTTTGGAGAATGCGACGAGGTCGAATAGCTCCCCTTATTGCGATGCCCAGATCCAGTCTTATCATTGCTGATGCGTATATAATTATGATCACCAACGGCACCATATCCCTGACCTGTTCCCCAAGGTCAGGTAAAATAAGTGCGACGCAAAGGCCAATGGGCAAACATAAACGCGCATGTTTACCCAAAAAGCTAAGGCAGTTTATTAAGAACATCATGCAATTAAGACCATGATATTACGCTGTGTTTCTATGCAAGCTTGGGAGGATAAATCCAGAAAGAAAAATAAGACAGGCAATCATACTCATAACGGAAAATAAATCTGACATCTGATAACCTGTCTGCAGCATGAAGCTACTAAGTGGTAGAACAGAAGCGCCAATGCATAAGTTTAAGAGGAATTTTATACTCAGAATTCGGCCCCGCCAGCTGTCAAGTACATAGCGCGACATCACAGCGTCTGTTATGGGGATCTGACCAAAGACAAAGGACATGGCAATAATCATGAAAAACAGCAGGGCCAGGTCAGAAAAAGACGCGGCCAGAAAAACAAAGACAACTTGTCCAACCGCAATGCATAGCAGAACTGTCTTAGCGGATATTCTGTCAATCAGCCAACCCACACCAATTTGCGCGAAGGAGGCGATAGCATACACGATCGAGGCCAATAAACCTGTGATAGCAACAGATGTGGTTAAGTTTTGCATTTCAAGCTCAAAATATCGCGGAACAAGGAAGGTCATGCCTCCAAAGATAAAGCCACCAGCCGAGGTTATTAGAGCTAATGCAAGCAGAGCGCGGTGCCATCCGTCAACAAAGCCATATTTGTTTGTTTTTGCTGATTGTGTCGGTTGACTATTATGCTGGGTTTTCAAATTAGCGACAAATATCAGGCCATAGCCCAAACAGAACAAGCCTGATAGCATAAAGCCCATGCGCCAATCATCAAATAATAGAATTAAGCCAATAATTAGAGGAGCAAAGGCCACCCCCATATTGCCAAAGACACCGTTTATGCCCAAACGAAATGCGATCTTCTCTTTCTGTTTTAGTAATATGGCAATGCCAACTGGATGATAAATAGAGGCAAAAACCCCAATGAGGGCAAGGCCCATCATCACCCCAATTAGCGATTGTGCAAAGGAAGTTAAGATAGCTGCCACACCTATCCCAAAATGGTACACGACCATCATCAGTGAACGCGAATAGCGGTCTGCTAGTCTGGCAGAAATTGGCGCGCAGGCTCCAAATAAAACAAGCCCTAATGTGCGATAGCCAATAATCTGTTCATAGCTCACACCAAAACGCCGGCCAGCATCATAAGTGGCTTTCGCAAAAATCAGCATAATGAAATGATCAAGAAAATGGCTGATATTTATGAAGAGATCGTTTACGGTTCTGTTTCGTATATGAGAAATCATTTTTAGGACAATCTTTTGTTATTGTGGGCCCAAACGCCCGTTTGACTGCACTCAAAACCAGATAATTTGAGTTCCTAATTTAAGCTTTCAAGAGAGTATCTGTAACCTGAAAAGCCTAGTTTCTATGTGACTAACTTTTCTCAGTTTTTTTCAACAAGTCATCCAGGGTAGTGGTTTGGTCGCTATCTTTTTCTTCATTATCATTTTCATCTTCATCAACTTCTTCATCTTGAGATTTTTGTCCAAGAAGCTCTTTATTTTGAGTTTCTAAATGACGAACCAAACCCGTTAATCGTTTTAACTGATGAGCGTGAGTGTCGACGTATTGCTTTTGTCGCTCAGTTTCACCCAGAACTTGCATCAAAAGGCCTCCTAAAATAAAGAGACCAATTCCCAAAAGCGCAACTGCCCATTCCAGCCAATCAAATTGTGTCATGTTTTCCAAACAACCTTTTTAGTGCCAATTAATTTACACTACCATGTTTAGAGAATTTGAGTTAATCCCCACAAGAGATATAAACCAACAAGCACTGTCACGATAGCTTCAAAGCGAGTGATTTCAAATCCAGCTATTGAAAAAAAAGGTTTAACCTTCTGTTTTTCCACTTTTATTTTAATGAAAGATTTTAAGCCTAAAGCTCTGCCAATACGGTTGGCACCAGCCCATAATGCCACAAGTCCTATGCATAAAATGATTAGTTTGCCTATCATTAATTTTGTCAGCTCACTTACTCAATTGTTGAGTTCTGGATTCAAAAAGTGTGCGTGCCGCAGTTACTCGTTCTGTATTGTTTTCAGCGATTGTTCCATTTGGCATAAATAGCGAATTTTCAAATCCCACACGCACTTTCCCTCCAAGTGACACGGCCTTTTGAAGGCAGATTTGTTCCTGTTCGGCAAATGCGCAGATGGCCCATTCCGGAGACAGTTTCAGACTTTTTAATTTCTCTAAAAAATGCTCTATCAGTTCAGGTTCACTGACCCGTCCTGAATAATGTCCTATTGTAAAAAGACACCAGATATCATCTTCTGGCAGACCTGCCTTGTCGATAATTCGCCGCACGATGTCTAAATGATCTGGAAAATAGCAGATATGTTGAATGCGTGTTCCAGCCTCACAAAGGGTTTTATACAGCTTAATGTCATCTAAGGTCGGCTGACCATCGGGGATCATTTCAATTATTCCAATTGAAATTCCTGGTGGCATAACCTTATAAGCGAGGGCGCGCATATCTTCAGGACTGTACCGTCCCACACTCTCAGTTGTAATTTGAAGATGCATTTCTGGGACGGCGATAGCCAGCGCAGTAAGGGCTTCTTTATAAAGGCCAGCGTCAAGAACATGTTGCTGTTCATTATCACGAACATGAAAATGCATCGCACCTGCGCCTGCTTCATAACACGACGCGGCTGTGGTAACGATTTGTTCGATTGTAACGGGTATAGCCGGATGATCTGCTATTGTGCGGCGTGCCCCGTTTGGGGCAACCATTATTTGCGGCAGTATTTTGGGCTTTGCGAAGGCCATCTTGGCTTAATCCATGTTAAAAAAAAATCACTGGGTTTACTCTAGCTGTCCTCTTTAAACGCGTCCATAGTGCAGATATCTTGTACTTAAGGTTGGTTCATCTGTCTTGATAGATACAGTCTTGTTTCCTTAGGTTTGACGCGGTAATATTTTAAAACATTGCTTCAAAATAGGTCGTGCAAATAAGAATGTCAGTTCCGCAGGTAAAGGGTTTTTTTGACCCGAACAGTCATACAATCAGCTATGTGGTCTTTGATCAGGATAGCAAACAGAGTGCTGTAATTGATTCCGTTCTTGATTTTGATTATGCGTCAGGGGCAATTAGCTATGACCTGGCTGAGCAGATTCTAGCTTATATTCAGAAACTTGACCTTGATGTTGTTTGGCATATTGAAACGCATGTTCATGCTGACCACTTATCTGCGGCTCCATATTTGCAGGACAAGGTTGGCGGCCAGCTGATGATTTCAAGAGAAATTACAGAGGTACAGAAAATTTTTGGCAAGGTTTTCAATGCCGGCACTGAGTTTGAGCGTGATGGCAGTCAATTTGATAGACTTTTGGATGATAATGACAGCTATCAACTGGGTTGCTTTTCTGGACGGGCTATTCACACGCCAGGTCACACTCCGGCCTGTATGGCCCACATTATTGGGGATGCAGTTTTTGTGGGGGATACATTATTTATGCCTGACGGCGGGACGGCCCGCGCTGATTTTCCAGGTGGCGATGCCCGGATATTGTATCGTTCAATTCATAAAATTCTTGCTTTGCCTGATACAACGCGTCTGTTTGTGTGTCATGACTATATGCCAGACGGCCGAAAGGTAGCGTGGCAGACAACAGTGGGGGAACAGCGGCAAAAAAATATCCATATTGGAGGCAATATCAGTGAAGATGATTTTGCTGCAATGCGCGAGGCACGTGATGCGAGCCTGTCTATGCCCCGTCTGATTATGCCCTCTATTCAGGTGAATATGCGTGCTGGCAATATGCCGCCAAGCGAAGAGAACGGTGAGATTTATTTGAAAGTCCCGGTGTCTGGATTAAAAGGGTGAGTCATGCAAATTAACTGGGCTGAATTTACCCCTATTCTGTCTCTTTTGGGCGGTATGCTGATTGGTGGTGCCGCGTTGCTCCTGATGTTGGCCAATGGGCGTGTAATGGGCGTGAGTAGCATTCTTGGTGGCCTATTAGGCAAGGCGGAACCAAAAAACTGGCGTTTGGCATTTATTGCTGGGGCTATTCTAGCTCCAATTTTTTTGGTTCAATCTGGTCTGTATGATATTCCTGTCCAGCGGGTAGCTAATGGGGCTACACTTTACATTGCCGCCTTTCTTGTTGGCTTGGGGACCGCAATTGGATCAGGCTGCACATCTGGGCATGGCATTTGCGGTCTGTCTCGTCTGTCTGCTCGTTCATTTGTTGCTGTGGCTATCTTTATCACTACAGCTATAATTACTGTTTACATGTTCCGGCATTGTGCTGGTTAGGCAGGTGGGTTTATGCCGCGATCAGTCATTACAGCTGCTTTATCAGGGTTTATTTTTGGCGTGGGTTTGTCCTTAGCAGGTATGCTTAATCCATCCAAGGTTTCAGGCTTTTTGGATATTTTTGGTTTGTGGGATCCGTCTCTTGCCTTTGTCATGGCTGGTGGAATCTCGGTGAATGCTGCAGGTTATTTCCTTTTCGCCCGCAAAGGTCTGCCTTGGTTCACATCTCAGTTTCACCTTCCAAGGACCACCAATATTGACATGCCTCTTATTATGGGAAGCGCGCTGTTTGGAATTGGCTGGGGCATGGCAGGCCTATGTCCAGGGCCTGTCGTGTCTAGCCTGTTTCTAAATCTGGCTGAGATGTTCTTTTTTTTAGCAATCATGTGTGCGGGCTTAAAGCTTGGGTCTGTGCTGAAAGTAAAGTTGTGATCAAAGCTCAGCTAAAGCAAACATTTACACAGCCCTTGCCGCTCTTCCTCTTCTGCTTATTTGGCATGTGTTTTCTTTCCGCTCCCAATGGAGCCGGAATGGCCGCCAAGCCTGTTTGCAAGGTAGAGGCAAAAATATGTGCATGGACAGATAAAATTGTTGGCGTCAAAACCCCAAATATGGTTGCGTCTGGTTTTAAAATCTCACCAGATTTGATTGTCACAAATCGTCATGTTGCTGAAGACCATCTTCGAGTTTTGGTCCGCAATGCNGANGGCAANGTTCAANCCGCTGTNNCCTTNCCGCATGATTTTCCNGCAGANNTGGTCCTNCTTCGCCTNGAGGATAGCCAGCCAGATTTAAATTTNAAAATTGAACTCACCCAGCAGAAATCAGAAAAGCTTTATGTNGTGGCNTTTGATCAAGGNCGGAATGGGCCTCGCATTTATANGCCTGGANAATTNGCANATTATCCTGATACAGCCGCCNTACCNCAGGCCCGTATTCATACTGATGCGCGAGCTTTGCCAGGAAACAGCGGTGGTGCGGTNGTGGATGAANATGGTCGGTTGTTGGGTGTCTTAGCNTCTGGCGATGGTAAGTTNAGCGAGGTAATTCCAGCGGAACATATCAATGCGGTTATGCGCCAAACAGATAATAANCATCAGGCNGACTTCTTAGAGCAGGCAAANGCTCTTCGCATCTGCGCGGACACTCTTTATTTTGCGACGCAAATCCCTCGCGATCCCCCGTTGCCTTTGGTCAGCAAAATAACTTCAAATTGCAAAAAGGCGAGAAATAAACAGCTTTACGATCAGGCAGGGCAGTTGTTCGGAAAATGGTGGATGTTTGATGAATCAGAAAAGTTTTTGCTTCGCAGTCAGAAATTAGATCCAGACAGTCCAAACACGCTTATGTCGCTTGCTGTGACTTATCATCTTAACAGAACACCAGAAAAAGAACTACCGGTCTTAAAACGTTATCTGCAGGTAAACCCATCTAATCCCCAAGCGCTAAGACTGGGCATCCAGACAGCNGGAATGTTAAAAGATAAAGAATTTGCAGATGAGGTTCTTGCGCTTATGCGTGTGCATAATCCAGCCGCATTGCCCCTTGNTGAATCTTTTGTAAAAGAAGCTTTTGCCGACTAAAAACCAAAATCATCTGTTGGATCAGGTATCCAGCCAAAAGCACTTATATTCCCTTGTCCACTGATTGCTCGTTTTTGCAGAAAACTGATTATCTGCTGAGTGTCCGCGTCAGGATTTGCCCGCAGATATCGGACAGCAAGGGCGGCTACACGCGGCGCTGCATAGCTGGTTCCACCTGTAAAGGTGCGAACGCCTCTGTGATCGGTAACGGATACTTGTTCAGCGGGAACAAAGATATCGACATGCTGAGAGCCCGTGTTTGAAGCTGGCCCAGGTCGGCCAAAATGATCTGACGAGCTTACAACAAATAGATTATCCAATGATAGCGCGGCAGGATAGACTGGATGTTCATCAATGTTGCGACCGTTATTGCCAGCCGATACTACAAACAAAACAGATGGGGAGTTTTGAGCTGCAGTGGCAAAACAGGTCCAGTCATCGATGTTGTTGGACCCCATCGAAATATTCATGACGCGCACACCAGAATTAACAGCATGGTTAATGAGCTCTTTATACCGACACATATTTAGAGCTGGAAAGCGGTAGACGGCGATTGCCTCACCGGGTGCTTCAGCAGCTAAAACACTAAATACGGTGGTACCGTGATGAAACGGATAATAGGGATTTTGGCGGGGGTCACTATCAAAGGGCCGTTCATCCATATCCCAAAAATCATAGCCTAAAAGATTGCCATTAGCCGTTCTGGCGATATGGGGCTGAATCTCTGGCAGCAGATAATTTACTCCTGTATCTGCAATTGCTAACAAAGGGTTCTTTTTCTCTGCTGCCTGATAAACATCTGGAACTGCTGGATTCACGACATCCTCTGCCGTAACTGTTACCAAGTCAGGTCCCAGAGTTTGTAGCGATAGCAGCTTGCCAGCTTTATTATAGACTGCCTGTCTTGCTTGTATGACTTTACAAGGTTGCTGCAANCGCACCATAAGCTGCGGCTTGCTCTCTTTGTCCCGAATCTCAACTACGGCGACAGACCAGTTGTCAATATTGGGACGAAAGCGGAAATAAATCTGTTGGTCTTTTTGTTCATCCTTTTTCAGATAACCGCCGGGGATNTTGGTTCTTTTGCCGTCAGATTCCAGATACCTACAGATAGTTTCTGGTGTGCTAGAAGCTGCAAAACAAGGCTGAATCAAAGCCGCGACACCTGTTAGAAGGAGTAAGAGCTTAAGGGGCATTATCAATACTTTTCTGATACTTGCTCATGTATTAAAATTTACGTTGCTACAGTNGCTGGCGCTGGACGCGGTTTTTCAGATATTGGCAAATGNATCAATGTGGAAATTAGACCCGTGCCAATTCCTATCCACCAGACGGTTGTGTAAGAACCAAAAACATCATNCATAAACCCACCAAGCCAGACGCCAAGAAAAGAACCCAACTGATGTGAAAAAAATACGAGCCCATACAGTGTGCCCATGTACCGNAGGCCAAATAGATAAGCGACTAAGCCGGATGTTAGTGGCACAGTTGCAAGCCAAAGAGAGCCCATNACAACAGAGAACACCAAAACTGANAAAGGTGTCATAGGCACAAGAATAAACCATGTTGAGATTAGAGTTCGTCCTGCATATATGATTGCTAAAAGATATTTTTTTCGGAACCTATTTCCGAGCACTCCGGCAGAAATGGTGCCAAAAATATTAAATACGCCGATTAATCCTAAAGCAATGGCGCCCAGTGCAGCTGTGGTTGTTATGCCAAATTTAGCTAAAAGACCGTTTGCGTCGATAGAGGCGCATATCTCCGTTACAAATGCAGGAAAATGCGCGGTCATGAATCCTAGCTGAAAACCACAGGAAAAAAAACCAATAAAAATCATNATATAGCTTGGGTCTCGCAAGGCACGTGAAANTATGCTGGACAGTGTTTCTTCAAGCTCTTCTTTNCTTGCCTTNTAGTCTGAACGTAAAAACGGNAGGCAGNNTAAACAAAGNANAATCATGCCAGAGAATACAAGAAATACAGAAGACCAATGCATCCAATTGAGCAGATATTGCGCTAATGGAGGTCCAAAAACTTGACCCATACTCCCTGCAGCCGTCGTCAGGCCAAGCGCAAGAGAACGTTGTTCAGGGGCAGCCGAGCGTCCAACAACACCTAAAACAACTCCAAAACCCGTTCCAGCAACGCCAAGCCCCACGAAAATTTCAAGCCATTGGTGTTGGAAAGGACTAATTGCAAAAGCACTCAAGCACAAGCCAGCAGAATATAGAAGTGTTCCTAAGAGAATAGCTCGCTTATCACCAAATCGTTCAGCAATGGCTCCAAAGATAGGAGTACCAAATCCCCAAGCCAAATTTTGTATTGCTAGGGCGAGTGAGAATTCACTTCTGAACCATCCAAGGTCAGCTGCAATAGGTATTTGAAAAACACCAAAGCTTGACCGAATAACGAAACTCAAGAACAATATAAGGCTTGCCGCAATCAAAATTGGAGTAAAAATGGAGGCTTGAGGTCTCATTTGGTTTCCAATTGCTGGTAAGAGGGCGCGGAGCTACAGTGTCAGGANCAGTCCTACANATNTCAATATATTGCTGAACATCAACTTGGCAATAAAAGTTTTAGCAAGACCAGATGGAAAAGGGTGTTAATGCTTAAAGTTCTCCTAACGGNTCTCTTGATCANAGTAATTTTTGGCATTGTGATGCGCATGTCACCATCTTTNTCNGCCCGGGCTAAAACCCTACTCCGGCATCCGTTGGCTAGGACAATAATATTTCAGGNTGTCCTGCGCCTTATTCGCATTTTCATTCTNAGGCGGTGACACNCTTATGTTTAGTCATCTTCNGAAGCATATATCGGATCAACTGTAAAATAACCACCCTGATAGACAGCGTCAGGCGCGTCGGGCTTGGGNCGTTCCATTCTNNTATCCANAGNNTCTTGAAAATTNCGCCCATTATCTCTTGGNTGCCAACCNAGANAGGCGGTTCCNGAATTGTCCCACCATTTTCCATCATTATCTGAAATACCGTANATAATNGGGCAGCCAAGTTGTGATATGTTGAAAATGCAGTCAATTAGGGCGGTGAAATCGTCATAAGACATCCAGGTCGCCATCATTCTATGATTTTTTGGCTCCGGGAAACAGGAACCGATCCGCACGATTGCTGTTTCTATCCCAAATTTATCATGATAAAGACTGGCAATAGCTTCACCAAAAACCTTCGAGACGCCATAAAGACCATCTGGACGCGGCAGGGCTTTATCATCAAGATAATCCGTCTGTTTATAAAAGCCTACAGCATGGTTCGAGCTGGCAAACAGGATGCGTGTGCAGCCTGTCTTTCTNGCTGCTTCATATAGATTGTACACGCCCTCGATGTTGGCGGGGCGAATTGAAGACCATGATTTTTCTATTGAAATGCCGCCAAAATGAACGATGCCATTACAGCCCTTCACAAGTTTATAAACATCATCTTCTTTACTTAGGTCGCAGTAGNCGATCTCTTCATTTGGGGCCGCGTCACCTAAATCATTAATGTCAGATACACGCAAAATTTCAGCTAGCGGTGCAAGTTTTTTACGCAAAACTGAGCCAATACTTCCGGCAGCGCCTGTTAGCAGAAGTCGTTNCATGTANTTATCCTTTGAAACGTGGCTGCNTAAGGCCTNTAACGCCNAGGCCTTTTATAGCAAACAGACCNCCTGCATCTGGCTGGTTGGCTTCGCTTCCCTCAGTCANGCCAAAGCCAATAGAAGTTAGGTATAATATGTCGAGGTTTTTGCCACCAAACATTGGTTTGGTGGGTTTTTCAACAGGCACATCCAGCGTAAATAGCAGCTCACCCCCCGGCGAAATGCGGTAAATCTGCCAACCGCTGACACCAGCCATCCAATAGCAGCCTTCTGCATCAACCGTTCCGCCGTCTGGTCTTCCGTTAACCTGGCGGGTATCAAAAAAAGTTTTAGCATTTCCGGTCAAACCGGTCGCACTGTCATACTTGCAAGACCAAATTGTGCGGGTCATTTTGTTGCTGTCAGAAAAATAAATGGTGTCCCCGTNTGGCGAGAAAGCGAGGCCGTTGGNAGTATAGAACGGTTTGTCCATCTCAGTCAGCTTCAAGTCTGTATCAAGCAGATAAAACTTTCCCTGTTGTTTAGGCTCGCCACCATCTTTCATGGTGCCTGCCCAAAACCGCCCGGCTGGGTCTACCGTGCCATCATTAAACCTGTTTTCTGNCTGANCTTCTTCAGGATCTANAATATGCCGTTTCTGGCCAGTGTGCGGGTCAAAAAACCAGAAGCCCGATTTGGCAGCCACAACAAGGCCGCCATGCTCACGTCTTGCAATACAGCCGACAGGTTCGCCAAAGGCAAAACTCTGGTTACTCTTATCTTCCGGATTATAACAGTGTATTAAACCACCGGTAATATCCACCCACCATAGTCTCTGATCTTCTGTGTCCCAGACTGCGCCCTCGCCAAGACGCTCTGCACCAGCAACGATTGTTGAGATTTCAACTGACATCGGGTTGTCCCCAATTTGAATTTAGTTTCATTTCTAACCCTAACAGATGGATGAAAGAAAGTCAGTGCTTACAAGAAAAGGATTAAAGCAAAAAGATGACGCCGTTGCGCTGGCAGTGCTAGACTAGTAAAGCTGGTAATGCAGAGAATGGGGGAGGCATGTCCAAACAGGTACGGATATTAGTTTATGGAGACTCAAATAGCTGGGGGTATTTGGATAACCAACAGGGGAGAAGATATGATAGGCGGTGGCCAATAGAGATGTCCAGACATCTGTCCGAAACCCTTCCAGTAACATTGATCGAAGAATGTTTGCCTGGTCGCACAACAGATCTTGATGACCCAGTGATGGGCAATGGATTTAATGGAAGAGCCCATTTAGAAACAGTTTTGCGCTCGCATCAACCTCTTGACCATATTGTGATTATGTTGGGAACAAATGATTTAAAAGCCCGGTTTGACAGGTCAGCTGACGATATTGCACTAGCCTTTATAAGCTTGGGCCAACTTGCCCGTAACCTAGCTGTAGGTCAGGGGAGCTGGGCAGCAGCACAGCCAGCAGATGTCACTTTGATTTGTCCTCTTGTGATTGGCCGGCGGGCAAGTGATCCTGCCTGGGAAAGAGCAGAGGAATGGACAGGTGCTTTCGAAAAATCTTTTGGTCTTTCATCTGCTATTCAGATAGCTGGTGCGGCGGTCAGCTTGCGAGTTGTTGATGGCAACCAGTTTGGCTGTTCTTCAGAAAACGACCCGATCCATTGGAGTGAAGACACCCATTTAAAGTTCGGCGCTGGCATTGCAAGCATCTTTCAAAAACAGATCTTTGGGAAAACGTAATTATATTTTAAGTTAAATCGCTGATAGACTGAGGCTGTGCCTTGAGAATGACATTTTGCACTTCAGAATAAGAAATGCCCATCATTTGAGATTATCTCTTTTGGTTTTGCAGCGCACAGGATAACTTAGTGCTAATGTTCTGCAAAGATGATTACGAGAGAGAAGAATGCCAACAATTTCAAATGAATTACTGAATGATATCCGGTCAAAATTTGCCCAGATAGACAGCTGCCCTGTCCAAGGACAACGTGTGNTTTTTGAGAATGCGGGTGGGGCATTAACCTTAAATAGGGTGGTTGATGTGTCACGTGACTATGCGGCGATTCCAGATAATCAGGGCCGTGATAATCCTGGCTCACACGAACTGGTGCGGGTTATTCAGAAGGCAAAGGATGATCTGCGCGTATTCATGAATGCCCCGTCAGGGCAGTTTTTCGTCGGTGAAAGTGGAACTGAATTGATTTTCAGACTGGTGATGAATGCCTGCCTAGGCACAGAAGATGGCGGAGTGGTACTTGGCTCTACTGTTGAACATCCGGCAACCAGAAGCGCGTGTGCACGCTGGTCAAAAGTCAGTCGCAAGACGCATGTTTTGATCGCGCATGATGATGATCTTGGTTTGGTAAAGGCAGAAGATTATACCGCACATGTAACGCAAGCCACCAAAGTGGCGACCATTCTGCATACCTCTCCTGTTACCGGAATGGGAATGGATGTTGCTGCAATTTCGAAAGCTATACGGGCTGTCTCGCCGGATTGTTATATAATTGTTGATGGTATTCAGCATGCAGCTCATGGGCAAATTGATATTGCATCTTATGATGTGGATGGGTACGTGATCTCTCCTTATAAAATGTTTTCCCGGCATGGTTATGGTCTAGCCTGGATTTCAGACCGGTTGACAGACCTGCCGCATGACTCTCTTGTTGGCGGNCCNGAGCANAANTGGGAACTGGGNACTCGAGATACCGGTGCTTATGCTACAATCTCAGAAGTNGTTGATTATCTNGAATGGCTGGGCAGTAATGTAACAGANTCTGTTGACAAACGAACAAGATTTATCGCTGCAGGTGCAGCTATCCACGCACACGAAAAGACGCTGACTGATGCCATGATTAATGGTATAGGCAACTTACCTGGCCTTGTTGAAATGGACAAAGTTAAAATCATTGGAGGTGTTGATAATCCTGCGCGTGAAGGTCTGGTTTCGCTTGTGGTTGACGGATTGAATTCAGCTGATGTAGTTAAGAAATTGAACGAGCAGGGCATCAGAACCCATCTGCGCAAAGCTGATCATTATTCTGGAAACATTCTGGACCCTTTAGGGCTGGATGGCTGTGTACGGGTGTCCATGTGTCACTACAATAGTGAACATGAGGTGGCTCAGTTTCTAGCAGCCATGAAAACAATCGCTGCCTAATTCACCAGATGGTTTTCAATGGGTTTTGATCGGGAAATAACAGTCAGCCCTGTTATAACGATGGTGATCGATAGGAAATGGTAAAAGCCGAACGCTTCATTCAAAATCAGTACACCCAGAGCCGCGCTATAAATAGGCACAAGGTTGGAATACACGCCGGCCCTGTCCGGGCCTATTAAATCAACCCCGCGCATATAAAAAACCTGCGACATAAACGACGGAATAAGTGAGATGAATAAAACAATTAACCAGGCTAGTTGAGTAGCTGGCCATTGTGCCGTGCCTTGAGTGACTTCAATAAGTAAAATGGGAATGGATAAAACCCATGCTGCTCCAGCAAAGACTGTCATCATGGTCATATTATCGATATCCGGACGATTTTGAAGGCCTATTGTATAACCGGCGTAAAAGATGCAGGCACCTAGCATTATCCAGTCACCTTTATTGATTTGCAGTCCAACTAACAATGAAATATCACCTTTACTAATAATAAGAAGAACGCCAGCCATCGTCAGAATTGTTCCGATAATCTGACTGAAAGTCAGTTTTGTTTTTAAAATCAATGTTACACCTATCAAGATGAACATTGGCATAGCACATTGAATAAGGCCCAGATTAATTGCTGTTGTCGATTGTGCAGCGATATAAAAAAGCGTGTTGAAAAACGAGAGACCTAAGGCACCCATCATAAATACCCATGGCCATTTACCTTTTAGCTTGGGCAAAGCTGCAGGCAGTTCTTTGCGTTTGGTCATCAGCAGAATGGAAAAAACAATTGTCCACCGCATGAACACAATCACAAGAGGAGACACTTCACCAATAGCAAGGCGGCCGGCAATAGTATTTCCCGCCCATCCTAATGTGGCGAGGCTGAGAAGAAGAGGAGCGGATGTAAAGGCAGAGCTCAGAAGCCTGGAAACCATAAAAATCCTTTTCTGATATTGAATATGCAGCGCGGCTAGGAGCGTTAGGGCGCGGTGTGGTCAGTTAGAAATTTGGAAATAATTTCGCTGAGCATCTCAGGTTGCTCAACACAGGGAATGTGGCCTGCCCCCTTGATTAATTTGAAATCTGCGTTCGGAATGAGGTTAGCTGTGTCAAGCACAATTTCTGGTGGTGTTGAGCCATCATCCTCACCCACTACACAAATTACAGGCAAATCAAGATGGACTGCAGCTGAGGTTAAATCAGCATTCCGCAGGGCCGTCGCTGTCCCCAAATATCCCTTAAGAGGTGTCCGCAAAAACATATTACAATAGCCTGCCAGCTCACCTGAACGATGGGTGTGAAAATCTTGTGTAAACCAACGTTGCATATTTCCATCCACCAAAGCTGACAGCCCTTCTGAACGAGCAGCTTGCATACGTTCATCCCACATCTCAGGATTTCCAATTTTTGCAGCTGTATCGCATAAAATTAGTCCCTTTGTTAGATCGGGGCGGAGGGTGGCTAACCTCTGTGCGATCATTCCGCCAACAGATAAGCCACAGATAAAAACATCCTTCTTCCCCATTAAGTCAAGCAGACCTGCTAAATCGCCAACTAGTTCATCAAGGTGGTAGGGAGGGCTTCCTATATCGGATAAGCCGTGGCCACGATTGTCATAGGTAATAATTTCCGCCTTGCCAACAAGCCTGACGATAACATCCCGCCAGATACGGAAATCTGTGGCTAGTGAATTTGAAAAAACAAGGACAGGACTACCCTCTGGTGCTGTAATATGTTGATAGTGGAGGGTGATGTCGTTAATTCTAGCAAATTGCATGATCAGTTGATGTCCTTTAGAAAACGGTTTTCACTTCTATTGGCATACTCTCTTGGCAAGGTAAAATCCAGTATGCTTTACTGGAAGCCAATCTGCGCGACAGTCTGGAAGAGAATTTTTACCTGCCTTGGGAGAGAATAAAAGTGCAGCGAGCGTAAGCCTTTAATCTTGTGGTGTGTCTGGCTCATCTGATCAGAGGCATAAAGTTGGAATTTTGAAAACATTCATGTTTGTCCCTATTCTTGAGGAGAGCTAATGCCAGAAGCTGAACATAGACCAGCCTTTATTGGAGTTGATTGGGGAACCAGTTCATTCCGTGCCTGGCTTTTTGATGACAAAGGCGGTGTGTTGGACCTTGTTCAAGGACCTTTTGGCATCAGACAAATAACAGATCAATCGTTTGAAAAAACGCTGCGGACGGCAATCGGCAGTTGGTTGGAAGCACATGAAGATATAGCTGTCATCATGTGCGGAATGATTGGTAGTGCGCAGGGCTGGTATGAAGCTGGATATCTGTCTGGTCAAATTGGTGTTGATGAGCTTTCTTCAGGAATGGTCAAGGTGCCTGACACGCAATTAAATGTGATGATTGTTCCTGGAATAAGAGGTGTATCTGTTGCTGGGTTAAATGATGTTTTGCGCGGTGAGGAGACATTGCTGGCAGGATGGTTACAGCAACCAACAGACTGCGAGGCTGTGTTTTGTTTGCCAGGCACACATTCAAAATGGATTGTTGCAAGAGAGGGCCAAGTTAATCAGCTGACGACATTTATGACAGGTGAGTTGTTTGAATTGATGCGAACGCGCTCTATCCTTGCGCCACTTATAGATTGCCAGGCAGTTGCAGACAGTAAGTCAGATATATTCTGTAAAGGGCTGACACTTGCTCAAAGTCCCGTTGGCCTGCTGCATCAGATGTTTGCAATCCGTGCAGGTGCTTTGACAGGTCAATTTGTCAAGTCAGATGTACTTACCTTGTTATCCGGTGTGCTGGTTGGCGCTGAATGTTTGGCTGTAAAGTCACTTGTACAGAATAGGTCTGTTACTTTGATGTCGTCTGGAGATCTGAAGCAGACTTATCAGAACGCATTTGAACATTTTGGTTTCGTTTTTAATATTGTAGATTCAGAACAAGCTGCGCATAAAGGCTTGTTTTCAATATTCAACCAAATTCAACAGAGCTAAAGAAGGCCAGTCATAATCAAACGCACACCTAAAACTAAAAACACACTTAATACAATTTTGCGAAATAAATCCTGAGAAATATAGCTGCGCATCAACTCGCCAATGCGAAATCCTATAACAACAGCTATCAGGCCCAAGACTGACTGCAACGCCGCCTCAAAGGTCAGCACACCTGACAGGATGAGCCCAGCTGCAAGCGGAAAGCAGCCTGCAAGGAACAAAAAGCCTGAGGCGCCAATAAATTCCTCTTTTGATACATTGCGGGCCAAAAGATACATTGCCACTGGTGGTGACCAAATAGAACTAAGCCCACCCAAGATTCCTGAGATCAAGCCTACACCCAGCTGCCATCCCAAATGACTAGATATAGGCAGGGTCATGCCAAATAAAAGATTTAAAGAAAACACAACCATCGCCACACCAATTGCCACTGTTAATAGGGCGGTTGGGTAAGAAGCGATAAACAAAGAGGTAATGAAAATGCTGAGCATAATAGTAAGTGCAAAATATTTATATTTTTGAGCTGTTTGGCGACGCTTTTCTGAACGAAAAAATTGCATGATGTTGGCGAAGATGATCGGCAGAACCATTAGGGAAATGGCTGTCTTTGGGTCGATAAAAATCGTCAATAGGGCCATTGCTGCAGCAGGCAGGCCTATACCTAAAAATCCTTTAATGATGCCTGAACATAAAAAGGCGGCAAGAATGACTGGAATATAGTGAACTGGTAAGTTCGGCAGCAGTAATACTTGCAAAACGTCAGTCACAGTAAATCCTCACCACATGGCTTTCGCGGCTTGTTAACTTCCGTCATAAACCAGATCATGGAGCTTCAAACGCTGGACTTTGCCAGATGGCCCCTTGGGTAAATCATCAAGAATATGAATATTGTCCGGCGATTTAAATTTGCCAAGTCGGTCCTTACAATGTTGTATTAGACTGTCCGCAGCAGCGTGCATGCCTGGCTTCAGTCGGATACAGGCTTCTACCCGCTGTCCGTAATTTTCGCAAGGCACAGCGAAAGCGGCTGCTTCAAGAACGCAATAATGTTCCAATAAGGTTTCGTCAATTTCGCGTGGGGCGATGTTCTCCCCGCCTTTAATGATCAATTCTTTCATCCGGCCTGTCACAAACACATAGCCGTCGTCATCCATATGGGCCAGATCACCTGTCCTCAGCCAGCCATCTGTTGTAATTGTTTTTGCGGTTTCCTCTGGCTGATGAAGGTACCCCTGCATGACATTTGCACCACGAATGAGAATTTCGCCTGTAACCATGGCTGCAACTTGGTTTTGTTGGTCATCTGCGATAATTACTTCATTGCCAATTGCTTCGCCTGGTGAGCCAATCTTTCGTTCACCAGGAGGCAGAGGGTTGGATAAAATTTGCGCACCGGTTTCTGTCAGCCCCATTGTTTCAATTATCGGGATGCCGAAGCGGGTTTCAAATTTTCGATGTGTTTCAGGGGGCAGGGGGGCAGATGCTGAACGAGCAAAACGCAGTCTGTCTGTATTTATGTCAGGCGTGACATCGTCATTCAGAAGATAGGCAAACAGTGTTGGCACCGCGCTAAACCAGCTTACGTTGTGTTGTTTGACTTGCGGCCANAAGGAGGAAACGGAAAATTTATAAGGTATTACTAAACCGCTGGCTGAGACTAATGATCCCATTACTGTCACGCACATCCCGTTAATATGATAGATGGGCAAAACACACAAGCCTGTGTCTTCACTTGTGATTTTATGTGCTGTGACAACATTTTGTCCAGCAGCCAGCAGATTTGCGTGCGAAAGGACAACCCCTTTGGGATTGCCGGTCGTNCCAGAGGTATACATCAGTAGAGCAGGGCTGTCCGGATGTGGGGCGTCAGTTGTTGGAGCTTGAGCCCATTTAAAATTTTCCGGCCAGATGGGGCCCGTTTCAGGATGTAGCGGTATTATCAGAATCTCATCCTGTGTTTCACTCAACACTTCATCCATAAGGGCTTTGTTTTCAGGTGTGCAGAATAATACCTTTGCCTGACAATGGCTCAGAACATAAGAGATAGCCTTAGTCCCAGATACCAGGTTCAGAGGCGTGCCCAGATATCCGGCACTTGTAATTGCGGTGAATANTAATGTGCTAGCAATGCAATTNTGAGCGGCAATNGCAACAGGTTCACCTGGACGCAGCCCAAGCTGATGAAGATAACTGACAATATCCTGAATGGTGTGCTGTGCCTGCGCCCAGTTGACTGCCTGTCCTGTTTCGGGTGAGGTCAGCCAAATGCCGTCTGCCTTAGTTGCAGCATTATGGGCAAGTTTGGATGGGAGGGTTGTGGTCATTTACCAAACTCATCCCAATAACTGGNAAAAATATCCTCAAGTTCTGGCTTTTTCTCAGGAATAACGCGCACCACATTGACCCTGTTNACAAAATGAGACCAGTTTANATTCTCATCAATTGAATTACCNCCCCAACTGCCNCAGCCCATTGAGAGGGAAAAGGGCATACCATTATTAAAGAAACCACCCGTTGCAAAACAATGTGCCTGATTNACTATGACCCTGCAGGTGCGCGCTCGCATGGCTAGATAGCGGGCCCGTTCATCATCTGCTGAATGCAAACCAAGCGAATGTCCTGCACCCTGGAAAGACTGGATAGCTATAGCTTTTTCAACAGCTCCTTCAAAATCGGCTGCTTTATGTATTGATAAAAACCTGGCCATTTTTTCACCCGTGAGCGGATATTCTGGGCCAATATCAGACTGAGGCAAAATTAGAAACTGAGTGTTGTTAGGAGCTGTTTTGTCAAGACCTGTTGCGTCAAGCACCTTGTCAATATCCTGGGCCAGAAGTGTGGTTGTCATTTTCCCATTCTGCCAGTGAACTGATTGCACTAGCTGACTCTGCTCTTCATTTAAGAGAAAACCGCCAGCATTAGCCAGTGCAGCAATCATCTGATCATAAATTGGCTCCACAACTACAAGTGAATTTTCAGATGAACAAGATGTCGCGTTATCAAAAGTTTTAGAGGCAGCAATTTTTGTGGCTGCGTCATTCAAATCGGCGGTCTCATCGATGATTGTCACAACATTTCCCGCACCAACACCAATGGCGGGCGTGCCAGACATATATCCCGCCCTTACATTGCTTTGCGAGCCTGTGACCACTACCAAGTCAGCCAATTGCATTAGCTTTTGTGTCTTTAGTTTGGAAGGGGGGCTAGGAACCATCTGTACCAGTTCTGCAGGTAAGCCAAGTTTGGCTAACGCATCATGAATATAGCCTAACAATAGTCTTGCAGGCTTTACTCCCTTCGGGCTTGGCGCGATAATTATCGCATTCCCTGTTTTTAAGGCATTAATTATATTATTTACAGGTGTAGCTAGAGGGTTGGTAGACGGGACTATCGCGGCAATGACACCCTTTGGGCGCAGATAAGATGACAGACCTTTTTCCGTATTATCACTGATATGTCCGAAGCTTTTGACATCCTTTAGGTCACGCATCAGCCCCAGTGTTTTATTATGGTTTTTTTTGATTTTGTCGGTTACATTGCCAAGACCAGTTTCAGCGACTGCTAGTTCGGCAAGCTGTTTGTTCCGCTCGGGTTCCATCAAGACCCAGGCTACGGCCTGACAAGCTTTGTCAAAAACTTCTTGTGAACCATTTGCTTCGTAATGCTGCTGAGCCAATCGGCCAGCAGCAACCAGCTCATCAATGATTTTTTCGTCCTTAAATTGTGTATCTTCTGCAACTGTCATGATGTTGTACTTTTGCCTTTTCGGATAGCAAGCCTTATCAGGCTTTTTTCGCAGGTGCGCGTAGGGCTTGATAAACACCAACACCGAGAGTAAGCACACCTGCAAGAATTAATAATGAGCAAATAGGACGCGAAAGATAGGCCACAATATCATAATGCACCATCTGCATACCTTGAGCAAAGTTTTGCTCGCCAATCTTGCCCAGAATGATACCAAGAACAATACCAGGAATAGAATAACCAGATCGTCGCAGCAAAAATCCGATGATGCCAGCAAGGAACATTACCATTACATCTAGAACCAAACCACGCCCAATATAGGCACCAATGCTGGCTAGAAGAAGAATTAGCGGTGCCAAAAACTGGAATGGTATTTTCAGTAGGTAGAGTATTGTTTTGGTTTCCAGAATGCCCACGAATAAAATTGANAAATTGGCATAAAACATAGCCGCAAAAACTACCCAGATTAAATCTGGCGAGTTGTAAAATACTAGCGGGCCAGGCTCAAGATCATGCATCTGGAATACAGCGACCATCATAGCAGTCAATGCGCCNCCTGGAAGCCCGAGGGCAAGAAGCGGTATCATCGCGGCCCCCGTAGCCGCATTATTGGCTGTCTCTGATGAAATTACACCTTCAATGTTCCCTTTTCCAAAGCTTTCTTTGTCCTTAGACCATCTGACTGCTTCCCCATAGCCCATAAAGGCGGCTANTGTGGCGCCAATGCCAGGTAGAATGCCACAAAAAAATCCAACCAGAATTGAACGCAGGACAGCTATTTTTTGCGCCCATAATTCAAACAAGGTTGGGAAAGACATTCCTACCTTTGGTGCATTAAATGTGCCTGTTGCGCGCTTTTCAGCTTGGACAAAAATTTCAGATACAGCGAAAAAACCTAGAATTGCAGGAACAAATGCAATGCCAGCTGCCAGATCAGCAAAGCCAAAATTAAACCGGTTTATACCACCGACGGGATCCTGACCAATTGTGGCAATCAACAGACCCAGAAGTACAGATAGCCAGCCTTTCCAAATGGTGCGCCCGCCAACAGATGAGGCAACCGCAAGACCAAAGAAGACCAGAGCGAAGATTTCAGGTGGGCCAATATTCCTGATCGCCCATGTAGCCAGAGGCTGGGTTGCAGCCATCATAACCAAAGCAGAAGCTACCCCGCCAATGGCAGAGCATAGCACTGCTGCGCCAACNGCTTTCCCAGACCTGCCTTGCTTGGTCATAGGATAGCCATCAAAGGCTGTTGGTGCATTTTCTGGTGCGCCGGGAATGTTGAAGAGAATAGCNGTAATCGCCCCTCCATATNTGCCTGTGCAATAAATCACAGCAAATAACATCACCCCTTGTGCTGGCGATAAATCAGACGTGAATGGCAGNAGGATGGCTGCCAGAGTTAGCATGCTNACCCCGGGTATAGCACCAAAGAGCATGCCNCCAATAACGCCAAAGAAGAAGATCGCGAGGGTGAAGGGATCTCCAAAAAGAGCGGAACTACCTGCAATGAAATTCTCAATCATATTTGCCTACCACAATTGCTGGAGGTCATTATTTAAACGCAAAATTAATGCGCTGTAATCATAGAAAGGTGAGGTGTTTCCCTGCGGAAGG
>PADU01000022.1 GCA_002700485.1 SAR116 cluster bacterium
TCATCGTGTCCGTGGTCGTCATGCTTGTCATCTCCATGGTCATCGTGCTTATCGTGTCCGTGGTCGTCATGCTTGTCATCTCCATGGTCATCGTGCTTATCGTGTCCGTGGTCGTCATGCTTGGCGTCTCCATGGTCATGAGCGTCAAATGCACCCCCTTTTCTGAAATTAAGCTTCATCAAGCCATGACTGTCCATCAAAGACACAGCCTTTGCGTTCTTCGCAATACTTTCGATGGAATTTTCAAGAAACGCCTCAAGGTCGTGGCTCATCCAGAACACAATATCTGCTGCTTGCAACTCTTTTGCTTGTGAGGGTTTTAAGGAATAGGTATGAGGTGAACCGGTACCCTTAACCAGCAGGCTAGGTTCGCTGACACCTTGCATTACAGAAGCAACTAGCGAATGTACTGGCTTGATGGAGGCAACGACCTTAACATCTGCCGTAGCCACAGCAGTCGATGTGAATAAAAAGGTGGATGCAAGTAAAGCAGATCTGATGGCTCGCATAAAATTCTCCATTGAACAAAAATTGACCATCGGAAACATGTGTTATAATATTACATAAGTCAAAACTTTTATTTTATAAGAAAAGCTTGATATCATCAAATATGCTTGGAAATTAGAAGCGAATTTCAAACTTACCATGCCAAAGAGAGTTGCCCATGCTTGTGTCACTTGAAAATGCAGGTGTTTACAAATCGGAACGATGGCTTGTCCGGGGTATTACCATGCATGTAGAGCCTGGTGAAATTGTTACTCTCATCGGACCTAATGGTTCTGGAAAGTCCACCACGGCAAAGATGGCTCTTGGTGTGTTAAAGGCAGACGAAGGAAAGACTTATAGAAGGCAAGACTTAAAAGCCAGTTATGTCCCACAGAAACTTGATGTAAATTGGACCCTTCCGTTATCCGTGAGCAGGTTTATGCGTCTCACGAATAAAGCATCCCACTCAGAAATTGAAACCGCACTTTCTTCAACCCAAATACTACACCTTGCGCAAAAGCAAATGTCTCAGCTGTCAGGTGGAGAATTCCAACGCGTTCTCCTTGCGCGCGCAATTCTGCGCTCCCCTGATTTTCTTGTTCTGGATGAGCCTGTTCAAGGTGTTGATTTCAACGGTGAAGTTGCATTATACAAATTAATTGATGATATAAGGCACAAGTTGAATTGCGGTGTTTTGCTAATTTCCCATGACTTACATGTAGTTATGTCTACAACAGACAGGATCATTTGCCTGAATGGTCACATTTGTTGTTCTGGCACTCCCGCCAACGTTGCCTCAAGTAATGAATTTAAGTCACTATTCGGTGAGCACGCTCTACCGGGGCTTTCGCTATACAAACATCGTCATGACCATGAACATCTTCTTGACGGACAGATTAATCAATCTTCCAAATCAAAATCAAACTTAAAACAAAACAATAGTGAGAAAAACCGCGCCCTTAGAAAGACTAAAAATGCTTGATGACTTCTTCATTCGTGCCATAATCGGTGGTATAGGCGTTGCGGTGGTCGCGGGTCCGCTTGGCTGTTTTGTAATTTGGCGAAGGCTCGCATATTTTGGCGACACACTCTCACATTCTGCTTTGCTTGGTGTGGCACTGGCATTGCTACTCGAATTAAATATTACCTTCACTGTTTTTTGTATTTCTGTGGTTGTGGCTATGTTGTTGATGCTCTTGCAACGACGCGCAAGCCTATCATCAGATGCCTTGCTTGGACTGCTCGCGCATTCAGCGCTTGCCGTTGGATTAGTAGTTTTAGCCTTCATGACTTGGGTAAGGGTGGACTTGATGGGGTTTCTATTCGGCGATATTCTTGCAATTACAAGAGCAGACTTAATAATGATTTGGTTTGGGGGAGTTGCGATACTTATTGCTTTAATTAAAATTTGGCGTCCGTTGTTTGCTGCCACTGTTAGCTACGAATTAGCAACTGCCGAAGGAACAAGACCAGACTTTGCCAGTATCGTGTTTACCGTAATTTTAGCAGCAGTGATTGCAGTCTCAATGAAGATTGTAGGTGTACTTTTAATAACAGCTTTACTTATTATTCCTGCTGCTGCGGCCAGGCGGTTCTCAAAGTCACCCGAGCAAATGGCATTAATAGCCATCATTATTGGTGTGTTTTCAGTTTGGCTTGGACTTTCGGGGTCACTTGAATTTGATACGCCAGCTGGGCCAAGTATTGTTGTAGCTGCACTAAGTTTTTTTATCTTTTCCATCTTGCCTCTTCCAAAATTGAAACCAGGAAACCAATATCAGAAAATAGAGCCGGCCAAGGCAAAACTAGATACGGAGACACCATGAAAAAAAGTGTTGTAACCAAAGTTAAGCTCACAAGGAATCAATCACTAGTGCTTGATTCCTTGATAAAAGCCGGCCAGCCCTCAGGCGCCTATGCGCTTCTTGATACTCTGCGCCCACATGGATTCAAAGCCCCACTGCAAATTTACAGGGCTTTGGAACAGCTTATTGATTTGGGCCTTGCTCATCGCCTGGAAAGCTTAAATGCCTTTATAGCTTGCAGTCACGTGTCCTGCGAGAGCTCAGGGGCAACCGCGTTCGTGATCTGTGATAAATGCGAGACGGTTCAAGAAATTTGTGATGAGTCAATTTCCAATTTTTTATCCAGCCTAGCCCGGAAAACAAAAATAAGAGCTTCAAAGTCAAGCATTGAGCTTCACGGTCTTTGTAATGGCTGTTCCGCCGTATCGCATAGTTGATAGGGGAAAACCTCTGATACGAAGTAAGGGACAATAGCTCGCCCCACTAATCGAGAAACATGGCTCCATGGGTTTATGGATCATTTTGGTTAAATGCTTGCTGCAGCTTGCAAGCTCAAGCTTTTTGAGATCATTAATTCGATAATTCAGTGGGTTGAAAGCTATCTGGAGTAACCAGATCCCAATAAACGGCTAATCTTGGGTCGTCTACTTTTTCACCTCTAATTAAAGCACCATCTTCAACCTTTGGGTAGATTTGATCCGCCAATAATATTTTACTGGCAGATAATCGTCGGACTATGTGCCGGCGTGTCAACTCATTCGGAGCGTTTAAACCTGATGCCTCTAACATCTCACCAACGGCTAAAACAGTATTTGCTTGGAAGTTCGCAACTCTTTTTGCACGATGTTCCACATCGACCACTCTAAAACGCTTAGGATCCATGGTTGCTAAACCAGTGGGACATTCACCTGAAGCGCAGTCCCGAGCTTGAATGCATCCCAAAGACATCATGAATGGTCGAGCCATATTGCACCAGTCAGCTCCTAAGGCCAAGTGTCTTACCATATCATAGGCCGAGACTATTTTCCCAGAAGCCGCTATTTTTACATGTTGCCTAACACCTGCACCTTTCAGCGTGTTATCCACATAAATTATTGCATCACGAAGAGGGCAACCTAGATGGTCTGTAAATTCAACTGGCGCAGCACCAGTTCCCCCTTCAGAACCGTCAACTGTTACAAAGTCAGCTAAAATTCCAGTCTCAACCATAGCTTTGACTATTGCTGCAAACTCCCATGGATGGCCAATGCATAATTTAAAACCGACTGGCTTTCCACCAGATAATTTTCTTAGTCGCTCTATAAATTCAACTAATTGCCGAGGGGTTGAAAATTCTGAATGACTACTTGGGGAAATACAATCCTGATAAGGTTCAATACCTCTAGTTTCAGCAATTTCTGGTGTAACTTTCGGCGCCATAAGCATTCCTCCATGCCCCGGCTTTGCTCCCTGACTAAGTTTAATTTCTATCATCTTGATTTGCGGGTCTTGTGCTATTTTTTTGAATACAGCTGCATCGAAAGTTCCTGCTTTGGTTCTACATCCAAAGTAGCCAGTTGAAATTTGCCAAATTATATCACCCCCGCCCATTTTGTGATACTTTGAGAATGAGCCTTCACCAGTATTGTGGGCAAATCCACCTAATTTTGCCCCCGTATTTAAAGCCTGAATGGCTGGTGGCGACATTGCGCCAAATGATGTTCCAGAGATATTAAGAACTGAACAATCATAGGCGTTTTTACCTTTACCGACCCGGACACGAAAATCCTTATTATCTATATGTGTGGGCTGAACAGAATGGTTTAGCCAGCTATAATCTTCAGCATAAGTGTCAAGAACGGTGCCTAATGGCCTAGCAGCTAGAATACCTTTTGAACGTTGATAAACCATAGCACGCTGATTGCGTGAAAAAGGCAACTCATCTGTATCCGCCTCCCAGAAATACTGACGTAATTCGGGACGAATTGATTCAAGGATATATCTAGCTCGGCCTAAAAGAGGGTAATTAGCTAGAACACCTCTTTTCTTTTGAAAGAAATCATGAAATCCCAGTCCAAATAGTGCAGCAAACAGCAGAGTTGCGGACAAAAAGTACGGATGTATTACGACGGACAACCCAGCAAAAATGACCATAGCAAGACCCATATAGGCCCATAAGGCGTAACGTCCCCAAATAAACTCCCCCATATCCTTACTCCATACTCAACTTGACTTCGCACATCTATTTAAAGAACTGGCAGCTTGGCGGAAACAGAAATGGTTTCGGGCTAGCTTTTTCTTTTTTTCCCGTATAATTCTAGTCTATGATCAATTAGATCGTAGCCCATTTCACGCGCAATTTCCGTTTTCAGCGTCTCCAGTTCTTCATTGTAAAATTCATGCACTTCACCGGTTTCAATATCAACCAGATGTTCGTGATGTTCCCCTGCTTCTTCATATCGTGATCGACCGTCACCAAACTCAAGGCGCTCTATAAGGCCTGCCTCTTCAAGCAACTTTACTGTTCTGTAAACAGTAGCGATTGAAATTGTATTATCAAGCTCAACAGACCGCAAATATAGCTGATCTACATCTGGGTGATCGTCAGATTCTTCTATAACTTGGATTATAATTTGCCGCTGCGATGTCATCCGGATATTTTTGGCCAGACATCTTGAAAGTAACGTGTCAGACATGGTTTACGAACACTCCAGGGCAATATACGGACATGAGACTATCAGAAAAACGTCATCTCAGGCTAGCATAATAGAAAGAGAAGGCAGCTAAAAGCTTCTTCTTCCTCACCACATGTGCTCAAGTAAAAGGAATCTAAACCTACATCTTTGAATGGCGACGAGCTTCAAAATGACGGCGTCGGCGGTAAAAGGCCAAAACCGATAAAGGAAAGCTGGCAATATATAGCCCGGCCAGAACCAGATAGACAGCCCAAGGCGTAATAACAATCATTCCGCCGACCAATGCGATAACGGCCAAAAACGGCAATATAGCGTGGCTTGGCACTTGAAATGACTTACCGTTAAACGTTGGCATTGTACTAACCGCCCCTGCGCCAACTGAAACCAAAACAACCGATACTAACTGCTCGTTGCGCAGCCATGACTGATCAGTCACCTCCAACAAAACAACGGGCAGCAACACCAAAAAAGCTGCAGCCGGCGCAGGTATACCAACAAAAAAGCTCTTTGTATATTCAGGCTTGTCAGGCAATTCAGAATCAAATCTGGCGAGTCGTAAAATAACACAAACAGCATAAAATAGTGCCGTCCCCCATGCGATATTTCCTAAATCTTGAAGCGCCCATAAGTATAGAGTAAGGGCCGGGACTATTCCGAAGACAACAGCATCTGAAAGACTGTCCAGAGCCGCACCAAATTCAGATGTTGTCTTCAGCAATCGGGCCATACGGCCATCGAGCGCATCAAAAATTGCTGCCAATATAATCATTGTAGTTGCAGATATCCACAGCTCATCAAGTGCAAAGCGCAACCCTGTCAATCCAGAAATAAGCCCCGCAATCGTCAGCATATTTGGTAGCAACCAATTAAGGGATGCACTTCGAAATCGTCGTTTTTCTGGCGACTCTTTGGAGTGGTCGGGCCTATCTACTGTCATGCCTTTGTCTTCCGACGTGAAGGTTTTGCCGTTTCTTCTGGCAAACGGGCCAACACTGTTTCGCCAGCAATCGACTTCTGCCCTGCACGCACCAGCGGTTCAACCGCTGCAGGCAACCAAACATCCACACGGCTGCCAAACCGAATAAGCCCGTAAATCTGACCAGCAACAAGCCGATCACCGACATCCACATCACATAAAATCCGCCGAGCAACTAACCCGGCAATCTGCACAAAGCCAATTTTAGGAGCCTGCTTAATGCCAGTATCTAACACCAAAGCAAGTCGTTCATTATTTGTACTCGCTTTATCCAGACTAGCGTTTACAAATTTTCCTTTTTCATAGTGTTTGCCGCAGACGACACCAGATAAGGGACTACGATTCACATGCACATCAAAAACATTCATGAAAATAGAGATGCATCGCCAATCACCTTTAGGTAAATCAATTTCTGGTGGGACATCAGATATACTGGTATTCAATATGCGTCCATCAGCTGGTGCAATNACAGCTNTCTCATCAANAGGGGGAATGCGCTCAGGNTTNCGGAAAAAATAGACACACCAAAGCGTNNCTGGCACNCCAATNAAGAAAAAAGGTCCAAANGAAAAACCCAACACCAGGGTCANGACTCCAAAAAGACCTATAAACGGCCAACCNGCTGGATGAATGGGNACCAGCATTTCTTCACGAATGGCNGTTANAATATTCATATATCATATAATCCTTCCTNCACCTNTNGTNNCNGATTGNGNNCAAATTTTGGCCAAATATGNANGGGTTCNAGAAATCTCNTTACCAAAAAANNCNGCCGNAGANACGCNNNTCACCAGTNAGAANNTNNAGCATGGCNGTCAGGAACCAGTATCAGCAACAAGCCCAACAGNTTCAATTGCAGNAANAGCTNCCGCCTCATCATTATCTGATNTATCNCCAGAAATNCCAACGGCCCCCAAAATNGCACCNTCTGNATTACGAATCAAAACCCCACCGGGCACAGGAATAAAATCACCATCCATCANACGTCCTANNGCATCCACAAAATAAGCCTGTTCTTCGGCACGANTGCCTAAGGAGCGACTGCCCATACCTANAGACATTGCTGCATTAGCTTTCCCATGGGCAACACGGTGGCGATGAATAGNNGTNCCATCCTGATTNAGGCANATCCGGAGGCTNGCACGATCATCAAGCACCACNATAGCCAAAGGATTCAGGCCTAGTTNNGAACCTTTTTTTANGGCTTCCTGTGCAATATTAAGGGAAGTATCATAAGTNAGTTTCNNCATNATTCTCATCCATTTTCAGTGACTTGCTTAAGATATANNCGTTCNTGTCGTTTATNNGNANCTGTANNGNNCGACAGCTAGTCAGTTNAAGATCCGNTTTTGNTTAACGTAAAAAAGGAATGTTTCAAACAGAAAAACAAGAATGTGTCAGCTCATGGAAAACANAGTGTATGAANAATATGCTAGTTNNAAGCTNANAAAAGCTATAGAANCCTTGCNACAGCGTCATACACACTGCTTGATCTTTCTGATGAAATAAGACACANTGTCGTTGTAAATTATGGAATTTTGTCTAAATTNGNCAAAANATTTATAAGAATGGCTCAAAGGTCATGATGATAAGGTGATATAGTGGTGCATTTATACCATTTTAAACCTGTCAGGGGAGTTTGTGGAATGTTGAAACGGACGAGCTTTATTGTTGCAGGCGCAAGTCTGGCTATAATGAGTTGTGCGATTGCTGGAGGTGACCCAGACGCCAACGCGAACGCATCCGGCACTAACAATACTTCTTCTGCGCAAACAACTACTTCAAGTGGTTCAGCGCAAGCGGTAGACAGCACTCAAGGCACATCAACAGCAGCAAACATGTCGACAAACTCTGGGTCAACCTCTCAGAATGGGGCAAGTGCAGAAGGCAGAAACGAACAGGGCTTTGAAGCCGTCGAAAATGACGAGCTGGTCATTGACACAAATTCGCTCGCTGACCGAGATGGTATGGGTTCAATTCAAGTTCAATGGCAAATTTCTGATGATGGTGATAATTGGATGGTATTGCCTGGGGCAATTCAACCACGCTTTGTGCCGCGCGATGCGGAAGTTGGGAAATTCCTGCGAGTGCAGATTTCTTACGTAGATGGTCAGGGCAATCCTGAAATGATGATAAGCCCGATGTCACAGCCNGTGCGNAACGTAAATGANAAACCAATGGGCCGACCAGAGTTACGTGGTGAAGCAAAAGAAGACAGCGTTTTGGCCATTGANTCGTCACGAATATCTGACGAAGACGGACTTGGCGCGTTATCGTACATTTGGCAGCGATCTTCTGAGCGGACAAATTGGGAAAACTTTCCCGATCAATTTAAAGACACAATCCGATTAACTCAAAGTGATGTTGGCTTTAGTTACCGCGCTGTTGTCAGCTATATTGACGGCTTTGGCACACGAGAGACACTCGTTACGGATGCTTCAGAGGTTGTCGCAAATGTTGACAACCCTCTCGAAGGAAAAGTTGTTGTACGTGGTCAGTCTATTGAAGGGNCTGAGCTGACAGCAAACACTAGCACGCTATCTGATTTTGACGGCATTTCTAGTATGAATCTTGCCTGGGAGACATCAACAGACGGGCGGACATGGCGCGAANTAGNCTANGCGCAGGGCACCCGTAATTTGAATTTAGTGCAGGANTTAGTNGGTGTGCGCGTTCGTGCTCGCGTAAATGTNGTTGACAATTTNGGNGTCGAAACAGTGGCCTATTCTGACGCATCTGATGTGGTGCGTAATGTTAATGACAAGCCNGCTGGTAATATTCTTATTCGCCGGATTTCAAAATAGAAATANAACAGGTCTTTCTGTCAAGCTTTGNNCAGCCATNCTGGTATTTTNGATTTAAAAGGGAAAAACCCCNTGNTTGCGCTTGGCCAGCTGCGGCGNTCAAAGNCACGCATAACTAAATGCCAGCGCATATCTTCAAGTAAAGGGTGGCTCCGCAGCCGCTCAAAATTGTTAGACCAAAACCCGACAGGCAGATAAGCCGTGACCAAATCAAACACTTGATACTGCCGACATAGAACCGAAAGCTGCTCAGCTGCTTGGTCGACCATCCGCACATTATCCATCGAACGCGCTGCCTTACAATCCTCTTCTGGGCTGATCCTGTCTGTATGCTGAAGATGAAAATGCGTTTGTGCCCGTTCCGCGATATCGGTTAGGGCCATCTGTTCTACCTGATCAAGCTCAACTGAACGCATCCAATCACCTCTATCTGGCCAAAAATGGTTGCTGAACAGAACAGGCAAGGTAGCCAAACCGACTGGCGGGTGAGCTAAAGAAAGTGACTCGGGATGGCCATCTTCAGATGTTAGCAAAAGAAGATAGGGCTTGCGGTTCTCTTTAAGTGCAAGCTGCCTAGGACAATTAATAGGCTGAGCAGCAGGGCTTTCTGGCCCATCAACTGCATAAACCTGCTCATTCAACTGTCCGTCTGGGAAAAAGCGGCCCCTTGTGAATTGATCAATGTTATCAGCTCGAGCAGCATAGGCCTTGCCCTTGGTTTGCAGGCCTGCGACCCAACGCCAGCCAAGTGTGTTTGAAGCTGGGTCTCCATCACGCAAATATTTCATGAAAAATTCTGCACCTTGCTGCCAAGGCAATCCAAGCGTGAATATCCAGATAGAGGCAAACCACATCCGCGCATGATTATGCAGATAGCCAGAGTTTTTCAGCTCATCAGTCCAGGCATCAAAACAATCAAGCCCTGTTTGTCCAGAACAGGCTTGCGCCAGCGCTGAAGTACACGGCAGGTTTGCACAATCTAACAGCCATTGCTGCCAAATAGATGGGCGCATTTCAAGCCAACCTTTAAAATAAGTCCGCCAATATATTTCTGTGATAAATTTCTCAGCTGAAGAAAAGCTATGTCGACCCAGCACAGCACTTATCACTTCTTCTTCTGTTACAAGCCTGCGTCGGAGATGACCTGACAAACGCGACACCATGTGATGCCGGCCTGGCCCCAGATCAAAATTGCGCCCCTTCGCATAAGTGGTGCCAGCCTTACTGAGAAACATATCAAGCTGCGCCAACCCTGCTGACCTGTTAAGCTCAGGCAAAGAGCCTGACATCTGGTCAGCAAAAAAATCATCCATCTCAATACTTTCATTACAGCTACCAAAAGAACAAAAGACAAATTTCTGATTGCCGTTTGTATCGACTTTTACGATCAGACAAGTAAAGCTGATCTGATAAAGTGGAAAAGGATAATTTTTCCCTTCACGAGAGCATCTTTTTCATCCTATACTAACCTTAGTATGATATTAGACATGTTTCACACAACTTCTTGTGTAACGCGTTGCAAACGCCACAACACTATATCACGCCAAACTAAATTCTACGTGCTGTCTTTTTCAGATAGAATATTTNTTGCACTTAATTGGCTGTCTGGCTGGCGTTTCAGGATCCTATCTGAAAATTTTCCGATTCAAAAAGGAGTCTTTAGAGATGCAGACAACTGACCATGAAATGCGGTTAAGTGGAGACATCATTCCCTTTCAGCCCAGAACGGTAAAGTCGGGAAAAGGGCAACAAAAAAAGGTCGTGACGACAACGATTGCAGCCTTGATTGCTGTGACCATTCTGCATGATGAGACTGAGTCTCCTGAGGATAAGCTGATTGATATGATTGAGGCTAGTGGCGAGGCCGAGGTTATGGACAGTTCTGACGCTCTTGATATGCTTGGTGAACTTGATCAGCATCAGGCACAAGAGGATTACATAAAGATACCAACAAACGATAACGGCTGAATTGAGCAAAAATCCGTTTGNCAACATTAATATTGCGCAAAGCTCTTACCCAAGCTTATAACTTCGCATGACTGATATCTTGTCATTGACGATACCATTTTTTGGAATAATTCTGCTCGGCAGTCTGACAAGACTTCGCGGCTGGNTTTCGGCTGCAGATGGCCGTATGATCTCAAGGTATGTGTTTTATGTTGTACTGCCACCCTTCATGTTTGTGGCAATCACTGCACAGCCATTAAATGATATATTCAATCCTGAATTTACCCTGCGTTATGAGCTCGTCACGCTGACACTTTTNATTATGGCCTTTATGGTCAGCCGTTTCATTCTTAAATTAAAACGCAATGAANCTAGCCTTTTCAGNCTGAATGCCTGCTATCCAAATTATGGGTACATCGGCGTGCCGTTAGCNTTATTGGCGTTTGGTGAAGATGCTGCTGTGCCCATGGCGGTGATACTGGTTGTGAATAACATGGTTCTGGTGTTTCTGGTCGCCTTGTTTACACACGACGCAAATGAAAGCTCTTCTGGGCATGTGCTTTTAAAGACACTAGCGTCTTTGTTGAAGAACCCTTTGCTGATGTCTGTTTTTGTCGCAATAGCCTTTTCTGCAAGTGGGTTGACGATGCCTGCCATGCCAGCATTATTTCTGGACCTGCTAGCTGGTGCAGCNGCACCTACCGCGCTTTTTGCTCTTGGTATAGCACTTGTNGGCCAGCCTGTCCGTGCCGCNTGGAGTGAATTAACAGCGCTCACCCTGTTGAAATTATTTGTACATCCGCTGATGATGGCGCTTGTGTTCCTCAGCTTTCCAGCAATTGGCCCACAGCCCTTTGACCCGCTGTGGATAAAAATTGCGCTGATCTTTAGCTGTCTTCCGGTTGCTGCAAATGTGTTTAATCTGGCAGAATTCTACGGTGCCTACGGCGGCCGGACAGCAACATCAATTATGATCACTACCTTAATCGCCAGTGTCAGTGTACCTGCGATTATGTATCTTACCTTTATACTGATCCCAAGTTGATGATCAGCTCAAAAAGGGGCAGGAGGGTTAGCCCCCTCTTCTTCGCCTTATTCTCTGCACTTACTTTTGTTTCAGTTTTGACCACAAGTAAGGAACGCCTAGCGCGGCAATAATCAGCTTCAATGCATCTCCATACAAAAAGGGCAGCAACCCGAACTGAACAGCCTTATCCCAGCCAATAAGCGACGTTAGCCAACCTACCCCAAGCAGATAGATGATGACATTCCCCATCAGCATAGCCGCTGCTGCAGTGGCCCAGCTACGTGTCCATCCTCGTTCCGCCAGCGCGCCCAGAANAACTGCTGCCGCGAAGAACCCAGCAANATAACCTCCTGTTGGCCCCATCATATAAGCCATGCCTGCGCCGCCGGCAAAGACAGGTAAACCAATAAACCCTGCTGATATATAGCCTAGCAATGTTGCACCGCCAAGACGGACACCATAAGTGATGCCTATACCAAGAACAATCAGGGTCTGCATTGTGAGAGGCACTGGATAAAATGGAATCTTGATATGCGCTGATGCGGTCAGTAGAGCGATACCGGCAAGCACAGCCATAAGCTGATTAGCAGCTGAACCTGTCAGCTGTGGGACTAGTGACGGACGCACTTGTGTCAATTTAAAATCAGAAGCGTGAAACATATGTCTGTTTTCCTTTTTTATCGGGATTAGTCAGATTGGTTTTCCCCCTTACGGAAAATCTGCTGTTTCTTGTGCTAAAACAGCATAGAACATGTCTATTTTGAAAATTAATAATCGCTATTGAGAAATTTTACCAGTATAAAACGTATCATATTTAGTCAGAAATGAAGCCGAGCGGCATTCAAGCTGAGCTGACGCAAGGTAAGATAAGATTTTGCTGCTTAATCACTTGTGATGATTTATTGGGATATTGCCTATGGTTTCACAGTTTTTTAAACTTCCGCAGCATGGGGTAAGCATCCGCTCTGAGCTGTTTGCGGGGTTGAGCACTTTTCTTACTATGGCGTTTATCATTGCCGTGAACCCTGCAATTTTGTCTGATGCAGGCATTGATTTTGGGGCGGCTTTTGTGGCGACCATACTTGCTACCATGTTGGGTACGCTGATTATGGGGTTGTATGCAAAATGGCCTGTAGCCGTTGCGCCTGGCATGGGGCTGAATGCTTACTTTGCTTATGTTGTCGTCCTTGGCTATGGTCTCAGCTGGCAGCAGGCTCTAGCTGCCGTATTTGTATCTTCTGTCGCTTTCTTCATTTTTTCTCTTAGCCGCGCACGCGCCTGGATGATCCTGTCTATCCCACCTGCGCTACAGATTGCCATTACAGCAGGCATTGGCTTATTTCTGGCAATGATTGGGCTGACCGGGGCAGGCATTATTGTTGACAATCCAGATACACTGGTTGGGCTCGGCCCCCTGAACACAGCTGAAACCGGATTGGCTGTCGTTGGCCTTATCATCATGGCAGGTTTGGCTCATCGCGGGTTCAAAAGTGGAATTCTTCTGACGATTTTAGGGTTAAGCGTCATAGGCTGGGTGACAGGGCTGGCTGAATTTGGTGGTGTTGTCTCGGCGCCACCTTTGGACAGCGCAGCATTTCAACTTGATTTTTCCGCGCTTGCCACATCTGCCTTTTTATCTGTTGTGTTTGTTATGTTTTTTGTCGATTTCTTTGATACAACAGGTACATTGACAGCAATTGCTGAGCCAGCTTGCCTACGCAAAAAAGATGGTACAATTCAGAATCTGGACAGAGCTGTTCTGGCAGATACATCAGCAAGTGTGTTTGGCAGCCTGCTAGGGACTTCAAATCTGACTACCTATTTGGAAAGTGCGGCTGGCATCCGCAGTGGTGGCCGCACCGGACTGGTGGCTGTCACTGTTGCAGGATTGTTTGGCATCTGCTTATTTTTTGAACCGCTGTTCGCCTCAGTTCCGGCCTTTGCCACCGCTCCAGCCTTGATTTTTGTTGCCTCTGGTTTTCTTGGTGGTCTTTCCCGCATTGACTGGACAGACATATCTGTGGCGCTACCTGTTGTGTTGACAATTATTTTAATGCCTCTGACATTTTCAATTGCAGCTGGTATCAGCATTGGGTTTCTGACTTATGTTGGTGTTCGCTTGGTCAGCGGCAGAAAAGACGAGATCAATGCCGGCAGTCTTATGATTGCAGCTTTCGGCTTGATTTGGCTTGCTCTGCAATATTATGGTTAGTCAACTGAAACGAACAGAACGCCATTTGTCTTATACAAACGCTGAGGTTGGAAAAGTGCAATGAGCAGTATTACTTCGCCCGCGAATAGCACGCCTTTAGATGCCCATCCCATTTTTTCGTTCGCCAATGGCGAAATGGGACCGCTCGCCTCTGGCTTTATTCGAGCCATGGAAAAAGTCACCGGGCAGCCCAAGATCAAAAAGCTATATTTTGACTATGTGGAAGATGAACGCCCACGTGAGATGTTCTGGACTGATGCGCTGAAGAGGTTAAATATTTCCTATCAGGTCAAAAGGGAAAGGGGCGCGAATATCCCAAAAACTGGGCCTGCACTGGCGATAGCCAACCACCCTTTCGGTGTTATTGACGGTCTTGTTCTATGCGCCATGATGTCTGAAATTCGTCAGGATTATAAAATCATAACTCATCAGGTCCTGCGTCAGGCCCCTGCAGTTATGGACAAAATTCTGCCGATAGATTTTGCAGAAACTGAAACGGCATTAGCGACCAACTTGGAAACCCGGCGCGAAGCCCATCGACATCTGAAAAATGGCGGCGCTGTGATTATCTTCCCAGCGGGAGGTATTTCGCTATCTCCAAATCTGATTGGGCCAGCTTTTGACAGTGAATGGAAAACCTTTGCAGCAAAACTGGCGCAGACAAAGAATACTACAATTGTTCCGTTTTTCTTTGAAGGCCGGAATTCTATCATATACCAGGCAGCCAGACGCCTGTCTGTAACACTTGGCTACTCATTGATGTTCCGTGAAATCTGCAAACAAATGAACAGGCAGGTTAACGTCACAGTACGCACCCCCCTTAACAGTCAAGATTTGAGGCAATTCGCAACCCGCAATGACATGATTGATTTCCTGCGACAACGCACTTATGGCCAAATTAACCACAGCTAAAGATTATGCTTTCGCTGCTGCCACTATCATCTGCGGCAGAAACTCGGGCGCGCAACAAATTGCATAAACCCCTTCAGACTTTTTATCTGGTGTGACTGAAAGCCAGTCCTCTTTCATCTGATTTGATGTTGCCACCTGCCCATTGGGTGCCAGTGTCAGTCCGTCTACAGGCCAGACTAAACCAGAAGAGGCAATGAATTTTACAGGTGTAATTGGCCAAAGGGACAGCCGTGCTTCTGACGCCAAGTGCATTGAAAATGGCCCTTTTGTGACATGCACCAGGTCATCCGCGCTAACCAGGATTACCTTATGCTTGTCTGTAAAGCGGGCCAACACAGAAAGGCAGGCCAGCGTATGATCAACCCGCAGTCCTAAGAACCCGTAGGCTAAACAAACAGGTGCTTCTATGGCCAATAATGCTTTTTCAAAATCTGTCGTATCCTGATTATCACTTTTATAAACAGCAACGTTCCGGCCTGCTGCTTGTAGATCTGACAGTTTTATTGAATCCATATCGCCAATCACAGCATTGGGGGTCAACCCAGCCTTCAAAACATGCCGTAGTCCTCCGTCTACTGCAATGACTTTTCCTTTTGGCGACTTTGAAAGTTGCGTCAAATCGCACGCCCCATTACCTACAAGTATGGTGATGTCGTTATCAGAAATGACAGAAGGGAATGTTTGTTTTATCATAAACACATAGTAACAAAATAATTACAGTTTAAACAATTAGGATCCTCAAATAAGCGGACTGCGTTCGTAGTCAGTATGCCCATTATTTCATGAGAAATTAATTAAATTTTATTGAAAANAAAAATGTTTAACGTCGTCCTCTACCAACCCCAGATACCACCCAATACAGGAAATATCATCCGGCTGTGCGCTAACACAGGCGCCAAGCTTCATTTANTCGAACCACTAGGTTTCAGCTTNGATGAGAAATCTTGCAGNAGAGCAGGGCTAGACTATCAAGACTTGGCATTTGTAAAAAAATGGGCATCGCTTGATGACTATTTAGACCAGTGTCGTTCAGGCAGACTATGGGCTGTAACTAAATTTGGCAGTGTGCGCTATGACAAAGTAATATTCTCGCCAGAAGACACACTTCTTTTTGGCGCTGAGACAAACGGTCTTCCTGAATCAGTGCATCACAATTTAGATGTCTCACAAAAATTGTTCATACCAATGGGCCATGAATCTCGCAGTATGAATTTATCTAATGCAGTATCGGTTATAGTTTTTGAGGCTTGGAAACAAAACAACTTTTTAANTNACTAATTTCATGGTTTGAGTTAAATAAAAATGTAAGATAAAAATCTCAATTGGAAATATGTATATCTAAACCGAAAAAACTTAAGAAATCCTAAACGGCATGTCTGGAAAACAAAATATAACGTCGATTAACTTTATCCAACAGTTTGGTTCATTGATTGATGATGCCATACTGACAATAGATGGCGACCTTGCAATAAAAGAAATTAATGAAGCTTGCATAAGGCTTTTGGGAGAGAACCTCATTGGGAGTTCACTCAGTGATAAACTTATATATAATAAACTTCAAAAGGAGGTCGAAACATGCATCACCTCTGGTTCAATAATTGAATTCTCTACAACGCCTAAAATCAACAAATACCGTCATATGATTGGACGTATTCTACCTCTATCCGATAATAAACTCGCAGTTTTACTTATGGATATGACTCTGCAGCACAATATTGAAAAAATGAGACGAGACTTTGTAGCAAACGTAAGCCATGAATTACGTTCTCCTCTAACAAGTCTTCTCGGTTTTGTAGAAACAATGAAAAATAACCCAGAAATGAACCAAAATGTCAGAGACAACTTCCTTAAAATCATGGATGAGGAAGCTAACAGAATGTCAAGATTAATTGACGATTTGCTCTCTTTGTCCCGCGTAGAAATTGAGGAACATATCGCGCCTTCTGGACAAGTATCAGTTAAAGAAGCAGTAAAATCAGCAATTGATGCCTTAGCCTACAGAGCAAACGCCTCTGAGCATAAAATTGAGTTTAATGATGTTCGGAAAAATACTGAGCAACCCTCTGAAATCAGGGGTGACTTAGATGAAATTGTAGAGGTGTTTCACAATCTCTTGGATAACGCACTTAAATACAGTTACCCNTCCACAAAAATCGATGTNTCATTATCCGAANACCACACAGGAAATTTAGTATTAGCAATAGAAAATATTGGTGATGGAATTGAGGAAAAGCATATTCCACGTTTAACTGAGAGGTTTTACCGTGTTGATAAAGGCAGGTCTCGACAAATGGGAGGAACCGGCCTCGGACTGGCGATTGTTAAACACATAATCAACAAACATCGTGGCCAATTATTGATTAGCAGCAAACCAAAACAAGAAACAGTTTTTGAAGTTCACCTTCCATATTTTTCCAATTTTGAACAGATAGATACAAGTTTACCAAGATTGCCACTGCAAGGNTCATAACCGTNCCAGCCCCAGCTTTTCTTTCTGCTGGTTTTTTTTACTTCATAAATTTACTGTAACCTCTGGCTAAATTTANGTTGTNAGCGGAGGCAATCATGAATGAACTTTTTGAGAAAGGCCTAAAGAAAAGACGGGCGACACTTGGTACTGATTATGTTGATAATACAATGGCTCATGCAGACAAGCTCAACCGCCCTTTTCAGGAAGCTATGACGGCTTGGTGCTGGGGGTTTGGTTGGGGCGATGATGTCATTGACGAAAAAACTCGGTCAATGATGAATCTGTCTATGATTGGGGCACTAGGCAAAATGACGGAATGGGAATTGCACTGTAACGGNGCAATCCGCAATGGTTGTTCACTAGAAGAAATACGGGCCATTGTTCATGTTATTGGTATCTATTGCGGGGTTCCGCAGGCATTAGAATGTATGCGTGTTGCCCGCAAGGTTCTGGATGAACATAACATGCTGGATGATTAGCAAACCCGCTTTTTAAGGTACGCCTCACAAAGCGATTTGAATGGACAATATTTATCATAGTCTCAGAAGTTAATTAGTTGCGGGCAAGCAGTAGCACTTCTGCTCGACGCAAGGCTTCAGCCGTATCAGTATCTAAAAACAGGGTGGCGTCTTCAACGTCCATCTGGTTGATTATTGCCGGATGGTCAGACCAGATCTGCCGCCCGCCCTGGTCGCCAGTCAAAGCTTGTAAGTCAGGAAAAAACTGACGCCCCCATATAACCGGATGACCAACTTGACTTTCGCGATCTTTNAAATAAACCGGCAGNCTGATCATCTGTTCATGCTGAGGATTGCGCATATGATGGTGATGCAAATTTTTTAATAATGCAGCGTTGAGAAGAGGCATATCGCCCAAAACCACCATGACATCACTGACATTGTTATCCAGTGCCGCTATGCCTGCATTTACTGAACTAGCTTGACCGGAGCGAAAAGNTTCATTTTTTACAAACCGNACGGNCAGCCCCTCAAGGCACGCCGAAACGGCCTGTTCGTCATGACCCAGCACCACCACAATATCCTTAAACCCCGCCTCAAGCACCGTATCCACAACATGCCGTATCACTGGTTTTCCTGCCACAACTGCTGTTAGTTTATTAATTTTGCCCATACGGCGAGACTGACCAGCAGCCAGCACGACGGCACTCATTTGCGCCATTGGTGATGCTGGCTTGACAGCCAAGTCACGCGGTAAAGGCCGTGAAGCAATTTCCATTAACAAACCACCTGCAGCCATATCAGCCAGCTCATCGCGTGACAGCTCTATATCTGAAAGAAGCAGATGCAGCACCCAGTCGAACCCATTTAGTTTTGGCGAACGGGCGCAGCCAGGCATACCGATTACCGGCAAGCTGTCGATGTGTCCAATTAGCAACATATTTCCCGGATCAACAGCCAGACCCAGCTGGTCAATCTGCCCGCCAGCATCTTCAATAGCCATGGGCAGAATATCCTGACGATCAGCAATTGCACTGCACCCACACAGCAGAATAAGCTCAGCCCCCGCCGTTCGAGCTACGTGTATCTCAGCAGCAACATCAACGCAATTATGGGCACAACGCTGCCTGCTAATCAGCGTACATCCCAGCTGGTGCAAGCGTGTCTCCGTTACCGCCTCTGTGGCGGCATAGACTTTGTCCTGCAACACATGATCCATGGTCTGTATCAGGCTGACCTGTCGGCCGCGTAAGGGATGAAAATGAAACGCTGTCTTGCCTGCCAGAACCTGCTCAAACTGATGACAGATCGCTTCAGACACAAAATAAGGAATGACTTTCAAAGTGGCGACCATCTGCCCTGTACTCAGTAACTGATTATGCTGCACAAGGCTCAAAATGAGCGATTCATCCACACTATTTAGAGCTTTGATTAGGTCACGATCATACCTAATGATGCCGGCTGCCTCAGTTTTAAAATTCACGCGGCCTGTGGCTGCGCTTGTGCGGACAAGCCCAGCCGAGAGCAGTACGCCAGCAAGTCGGTCTGCCACTTCATCCTCAGACAAATCACCTTGATCCGGGGCCGCGCAAACCAATTGCTGAACTCCATGTTGAATAAAAGCATCAATTAAGGTTCTTGTCAGTTGGCTTCCCTTGGCAATCCGTTGACCAGCTAGCCTATGGCTATGTGCTAAAATTAGACCCTCACAGTCATTAATGTCGAAGGCGCGAAACTGCATTATGTGACCGCTGACTGCTGAATTTTATCTGAGCGGTTTGCACTTTCACGCCAAGCAGAAATCAGTTCAGCNAGGACAGATACAGCAATTTCAGCTGGTGTCTTCGCTCCAATCGGCAACCCGGCAGGCCCCNTAATTTTTGCCAGTGCTCTGTCTGTTGCACCTGCCTTACGCAAACGGTCAAGACGCTTTTCCTGCGTGCGTCTGCTACCCAAACATGACAGATAAAACAGCGGTTCATCAAGAANGCTTCTNAGGGCATCATCATCAATTTTTGGATCATGGGTCANCGTCACAAGCGCAGTCGAGCTATCAACATGATGGTCAGCAAAATAATCAGATGGCCATACAAGTTGCAAGTCGATATCAGGGCTGAAACGCTGCTNGCTGGCAAACACTGAGCGCGGATCAATTACCACAACTTGAAACCCNGCCTGATTGGCCATCGATGAAAGATGCTGTGTAATATGCACAGCCCCAATTATAATCAGGCGAGGTGGCGGCACCTGAATGAAATAAAACAGGCCTCTTTCCCCATCCAGCCAGGACTGCTCCTGCTGAACATTAATAGCAGCATCATGAATAGACGCTGCATTAACATCAATTGAAAAAGTAACTTTCCGGCGATAGCCGATCATGCTTGCAACCTCCTGCAGCAGAACAACAGGCAGCCCTCTGTCTGCCACAGGTAGAACCAGAACAGATATCTGACCACCACAGGACAAACCTACTTCCCACGCGGTCTCATCAGCCACACCAAAATCAAGACGCTGACCTTTACCAGACTGGATCGCCTCCAGACCAGCTTCGATGACCGCTCCTTCAATACAGCCGCCGGATACTGATCCAGCAATTTCCATATCGTGCCTGATGATCATCACAGACCCAATCTGACGCGGCGATGACCCCCATGTATGAATAACAAAGGCGATGGCCAGCTGATAGCTATATTCTGCCCAGTCAGCTGCAAGACAAAACAGCTTGTGATCCTGCACCCCTGTCGATTGGCCCTGTTCAGACCACATATCCGGTCTTACAGTTTTATCTCGCATATCTTCACCTAGTATTGTTGCCCATCCTGTTTATTTGGCAAGGTAAACGACAGACTAAAATTGTAACATAAATTGTTTTTTTCTTTTCTTATAAATAAAATGACAATATGTCTATTGGATTGAAAGCTAGCAAGGCAAATGCTGCTTGTGGTTAATTTTTGCACTGTGATAGTTTAAACTAAAAGCTACCCCTTTCAGTAAAAATTTCCCTTTTTGCCCTTTACAACGCGTCTGTTTGAACTAACCCTTATTTTTGAGATTTAATCCAATATATCTGTAAGGAGAATTATGACTGCAGTAAAAATAACAGTAAATGGTCAAGCTTTTGAACACCATGTTGAAGATAATACATTACTGGTTTCATTTATCAGAGAAACTCTTGGCCTCACAGGCACGCATATTGGTTGTGATACAAGCCAGTGTGGCGCTTGTGTCGTGCATATGGATGGCCGGTCTGTTAAAGCCTGCACAATGCTGGCTGCACAAGCTGACGGGTCCGAAATAACAACAATTGAAGGCATCGCTAATGGTGATGAACTGCATCCAATGCAAAGGGCTTTTCACGAGAATCACGGGTTGCAGTGCGGCTTCTGTACGCCTGGTATGATAATGAGCGCAATTGAATTAGTTGAAAAAAATAGGGAGCTGACAGAACAGCAGATCCGTGAGGGTCTGGAAGGGAATATCTGTCGATGTACTGGTTACCATAATATTATCAAATCTGTGCAAGCTGCTGCTCAAGAGATGGAAATTTAAGTTGCCAGAACGTAGAATTAAACGGAGAATTAAAGCGCCGATCCGCGCAATAGAACACAAAAAGTTTATCACTAGCAAAGGCCGCGATATAGATGAAATTAGTCGTGGTGGACAATTGTTTGGTCACTTGCTCTATTTAAATGTTGCGCATGATTCAACCGCCTATGCAGCCAACTAATTGGTGTGAAGGAGATATAAACATGTATGCAACAACTTATATCAAAGCCAAAGATGTAGCAGACGCTGTTAGCCATCTGAATGAAGCTGATGAAGGCAAATTACTGGCAGGGGGACAGACACTGATCCCAACCCTCAAGCAACGTCTGGCTTCATCCGACCGTCTAATTGACCTGACTGATGCCGGCTTGTCCGGGATCAGTGATGAGGGCAGCAGTATGCGCATTGGCGCAATGACCCGCCATGTTGAGGTTGAGACATCTGATCTAGTGAAGAAGGCGATACCAGCTCTAGCTACACTGGCAAGCGGCATCGGTGATCGTCAAGTACGCAATTGCGGAACCATCGGCGGATCTGTCGCTAACAATGATCCGTCAGCCTGTTACCCATCTGCGCTGTTGGCCTTGGGCGCAACTGTNCATACAGACAAAAGGGATATAGCGGCAGGTGACTATTTCACAGGGATGTTTGAAACTGCTTTGGATGAGGATGAAGTTATAACAGCTGTCAACTTTCCAAAACCAGAAGCTGCATCTTATGTAAAATTTCCAAACCCGGCTTCTCGTTATGCGATGGTCGGCGTTTTTGTTGCCAAGACAAGTAGCGGCGTTACTGTGGCTGTCACTGGTGCAGGACAGGATGGTGTCTTCCGTCACGGTGGTCTTGAAGCTGCGTTGAACAGCAGCTTTTCTGCTGAATCTGTTGATAGTATAGCTGTTGATGACTCTGTGTTGATGAGCGATATGCATGCATCAGCAGATTATCGTGCTCATCTGATAACACAGATGACAAAGAGGGCAGTTGCAACCTGCTAAATTCAGATAGCAGAATATTAAAATAATAGGCAGGATGGCATGCCACCCTGCCTATTTTCATGTTGGGGCTCAAAGCTGGACATCCCCATTTACATGCAGCCTGAAAACCTTATATCTTTACGCAAGGATTTTCTCTCACACACTACCTAAGAGCGCGTCTTCCTCATGGAACTTAAACAATCACAAGATATCCCAATACCTGTTGCACAGGTATGGTCCGCATTGAATGATGAACAGATTTTGGCTCAGGCCATTCCAGGCTGTCAGGAGCTGACCAAGATATCTGACTCTGAACTAACTGCAAAGGTTAAACTAAAAGTGGGACCTGTTTCAGCAACTTTCGTTGGCGAGGTGACCTTGTCAGAACTCAACCCACCTCATTCTTATGTAATTTCAGGCTCAGGTAAAGGTGGTGTTGCTGGTGGAGCAACCGGTTCCGCCCGTGTGGATCTGGAAGCGATTGACAACGGTAATGCTACCAGATTGACCTATGACGTTGATGCTGCAGTAACAGGTAAAATTGCACAGTTAGGTTCGCGCCTCATTGAGAGCACCGCCAAGAAGTTAGCAACTAAATTTTTTACTGATTTCATTGCCACCCTCTCACCTGAATCGGAACAGAGCTAAATACCTCAAACGAATATAAGTCTGATATAGAAAGGTCATAAAACATGTCTTCAGCCAAACTTTTTACTCCTATTACCCTTGGTGGTGTTGAGCTGCGAAACCGTATCATCGTTGCTCCAATGTGTCAGTATAGTGCGGCCGACGGAAACGCCAGTGATTGGCACCTCATGCATATTGGCCAGTTTGCCGTCTCAGGTGTTGGTCTAATTATCATGGAAGCCACTGGAGTGACGCCTCAGGGTCGCATCTCTCCAGGTTGTTTAGGTTTATGGTCAGACGAGAATCAGGCTGCATTAAAACGCGTAGTCGATTTCTGTAATGGTTATGGCCATTCTAAAATGGGCATTCAACTTGCCCATGCTGGCCGCAAAGGCTCCACTGACTTGCCTTGGCTAGGAGGGGCACCAATACCCTCATCAGATGAAAGAGGATGGCGCACTTGCGGACCATCAGCAGCCCCATATTCAGATGCATTTGAATTACCGGATGCGCTTGATGAGGATGGGCTCAATGAGATAAAAGTCGCTTATGTTAAGGCGGCTAAGCGCGCATTGGAAGTTGGATTTGATGTTGCTGAACTGCATATGGCACACGGCTATTTGTTGCATCAGTTCTTGTCGCCATTAAGCAACCAGCGGAATGATAATTATGGCGGGTCCCTTGAAGGGCGGATGAAATTTCCTCTGGAGGTTTTTGATGCTGTGCGTGCTGTCTGGCCAAAACATAAGGCGCTAGGAGTCAGATTTTCTGCAACAGATTGGGTAGATAACTCAAGCTGGGATGTTCCAGAAGCAACCGCCCTTTCACATGAGCTAAAACGGCGTGGCGCCGATTTTATTGATGTGTCGAGTGGCGGTAACTCACCTTTACAGCAGATTGATGTGGGTCCTGGTTATCAAACTGGTTTTGCAAGCGAAATCCGACGTGAGACAGGACTACCAACAATGGCCGTTGGTCAAATCACTGAGCCAAAACAAGCGGAAGCAATTTTGCGTTCAGGACAGGCAGATATGATCTCGTTGGCTAGAGGGATGTTGTATAATCCGCGCTGGGCTTGGCACGCAGCAGAGGAATTAGATGCAGAAGTAGCCTATGCTCCACAATATATGCGCACAAACCGCGCCCTGCGTGGTTTGCCAATTCCAGGAAATCCGCCAACTCCTAAATAACACTGCGCTAAAAAAAGTACATTAGTTAAAGTGGGGAGATTTGTATGAAGTTCCCCGCTCTGCTCTTTAGTGCGTCAATTCGGTGTTCCTTCACATTTATTCATTTGGCGTCTGTGATTTTTTTACTGCTCACATTACGAACAGCTTGCTTGATTATTCTGTAATCTTCACACTCGATTAAGTCCGCTGGAAGTGAAAGGTCTGAATGAACCCCCCTAAGCAGTTCTCATTACCGCCTGTGCACAAATTGCCTGCACTTAACCTTGGTTTGCGGCCATGCGCGCCATCANATTGGCTGGATGCACCTGATGCGTTTGGTGATGACCTAATGCGGACTAGGCAACTAGCTGAAAAAAGGCATCTAATTGCAGAACAGAAATCAAAGATATATGCCTGTCTTCCAGATGCTCAGGCAGCGGAGACAGAGGCANCTGCCGCCTTATCAGAACATCTTCATATTTATCATCAACACTCTCTGCCATCACAGAAAACTGATAGTCTTTTATCTATTTCTGCTCGTATTCCTGAAGATATTCTCATCATACTACCCACCGCGAAAGGCAGCCCAGATTCCGATTGGGTTTTAGGTGCCGCGAGCTTGTGTTTTCCCAGCCATTGGCGCCTGCAGGATAAAATGGGCAAGTCAATNGGAGCCATACACTCACCTGTGCCNGACTTTGCGGAGGTGCTGGCGCGGCCTGTAATTCGTTTCTTTACAAACATGCAGATAGGCAGACTTTCACAACGGCTAAACTGGTCTGTGCAAACAGAAGACAAGCTCCATACACCGCACCACACACCAATGAAGTTAACAAGGAGAACAGCTAATGATTGGGGCAATATCATACATATTCGCATCGAAAGGCAGTGTTTTTTCAAATTGCCTGTGACTGGGGCTATTATTTTTTCAATCCGTACAAGCCTCGCGCCTTTGAATAAGTTTCAGGAAACTCCTGAATTTCCATATAGAGTCTTGCAGCAGACTGCAAAATTGTCTGAGGCGTTCTACAGCTATAAAAATCTAAGTAATACAGAAGAGGGGCTAAGGATATGGATTGACAAATATATNCCTCAAACGACATGATCATGTTTGNTGCAAGNACAGGANTANAAGTCAATGAAGCTGACTGACAAAGAACAGGAAATGCTGGCAGGCAAAGCGGGGNCANCTGTCAAATGGGCGATGGAACATCAGCTTCAAGTTGGNCGCATGTTTGATGCTGAAGACATGGTCACAGTCAGCCANGCGCATATGATGGCTGACCCNGAATCACTNGGNGAATCCGGTGTGCAATTCNCTGANAAAATNGCAAAAGATGGCGCACGTGTTTGCATACCGATGATCACAGACCCGCGCGGTGTGGATCTCGCTTGTTACGAGCCGCTTGGTCAGACCGAACAAATGGCTGACCTCGAGCGCCGTTTCATCGCAGCCTGTCAGACCATGGGTATAATGATGACAAATACCTGCATTAATTATCAGACCATTATGCCACCTGTATTTGGCGACCATGTGGCCTTTGGTGATACAGGTGTCGTTATTTATTCAAACTCAGTTTGCGGAGCCCGATCCAATTTCGAGGGAGGACCGTCTGCACTCGCTGCCGGACTGACAGGCCGCACCCCGCGTTACGGCCTGCATCTGGATGAAAAAAGACAAGCCACAAAAAGATATGTTGTCTCATCTAACCCTCAGGATTTAATGGAATGGGGTGTTCTGGGAGCNACAATTGGCCGAATGGCTGGCAGTTACTGGGAAGTNCCTGTTATAGAAGGAATTGAAGAANCCCCCACNTCCGATCAGTTGAAACATTTTGGAGCAGCCATGGCCAGCTATGGGTCAACTCCNTTGTTCCATATTGTTGGCATCACACCAGAATGCCGCAGGCTGACTGATGTTGGAGGGGAAACGCTAAACTCGACATCTGTTACAGGAGAAATGCTGGATGCGCTTAAACAGCCTTTCACTGCGATCGGGGACCCACTTGATGTTGTGGTATTTGCTGCCCCGCAACTTAGTCTTGTTGAGATGGCTGAACTGGCCAACTTATGTGATGGCAGACAACGGGCAGAAACAACAGATGTTATCGTCTGTACCTCTGCCCAAGTCTATAGCGATGCTGTTTCAATGGGCTATGTCAAACAAATTGAAAATTTTGGTGGGCGTGTCTTGGTGGGCACGTGTTTTTATCAGCAATATGCCCGCGAAATTGGAGAGGCTAATGGCTGGTCAAGATTGCTTAGCAACTCAGCAAAAATTGTTAATATTCTTGGAGGCTATGGTTATCAACCTGCACTGGGGACAATGCAAGCTTGTGTCGCCTCTGCAGAGAAGGGGGTAATTCTGTCATGACGATAAAGCTTACCTGTCATGCTGGTATTGGCCCCAAGGTTGAAGGTATAGCGCTAGTGGCAGATGATAATTTTTCTGCCCGTTATGATCTGGATCGTGTCAAAGGGGTATTTTCTCGCCCGCAGCATAAGCTTTTTGGCCAAAGTTATAAGGACGTCATTCTGGTGTTGAATACGGCTAAAGGCGGTGTGGCCACTGCCTGGATGTTATATGAGATGACTTCACGCTTAGTGGCGCCAAAAGCCATTCTACTGAACCAGGCTAACACCATTTTGGTCCAAGGGGCCGCCTTGGCAAATATGGCTATGGTGGACAGGTTCGATGAAGGTGATGTCACCAAACTAATTGAGACAGGCGACCATTTAGTTGTTGATCCTCAGGCTGGTCAAGTTGACGTTAACAGCCTGAATAGATAAGTGCCAAGTGCTTTCAAAAGAGCATTGTGTCCTCTCATTGATGTAGACACTACCGCTTTAGATAGGCATCCAGCTCATTTGTCATATGTTGATCAAAATACAAACCCAGCTTTGTACGACGGAACAATATATCCTCTGCTGTACGCGCCCACTCATGATTAACTAAATAATCAATCTCAGCTTGATAAAGGCCATTTCCAAAATCACGACCAAGCTGGTGCGGATTCTCTGCAGTTCCGATAATTTTGTGTATCCGGCTGCCATAGGCCGCAGCCATCCGTGCCAGCACTTTCGTAGGCAAGTCAGGAAACTTTTGTGCCAATTCAGCATTAAAAGTTTCAATGTCAGTGGTTTCCAAGTTACCACCAGGTAAATGTCGTCCATTTGCTTGCGAAGGATGTGGCGCGGGTATAACTGCGTCAATCATTGCAGCAACAGCCAATGATAATTTTCTATAAGTCGTCAGCTTTCCACCAAATATATTTAGCCAACTTTGTGCAGAGCCTTGTTGCCATTTCAGCACATAATCTCTTGTTACAGACTGAGCATCTTGTTGTCCGTCATCATATAACGGGCGCACACCGGAATAAGTTGACACAATATCAGACTTCGTAAGTGGCCGCTCCAGATATCGGCTAAGTTGCGTGCAAATATATTCAATTTCTTGCTTACTTATCTGCGGGCTATCTGGTGCATCCAGATGGTCTACATCCGTCGTACCAACAAGCGTAAAATCATCTAAATAGGGAATGGCAAATAAAATCCGGCCATCCGGATTCTGAAATATATAAGCCTTATCATGTTCAAAAAGTTTTCTTGTGATCAGATGTGAGCCCCTCACCAATCTTAGTCGTTTCTCATTATGTGGCATTGGATAAAGAGCACATACCTGGTCTGCCCATGGACCACTGGCATTTATTACTAGTTTCGCTTTTACCGGTCCAGTAGTTGTCTGTGCTGCCCAGCCACTTTCGTATCGGTCTAATTTTGTCACCTCACAGTCACGGCGAATGTTAGCGCCAAACTTTGCCGCCGCAACCGCATTTATAATGGTGAGCCTGCTGTCATCAACAAAGCAGTCTGAGTACTCAAACCCTGTTGCAAATTTTGCTTTCAGGCACTTTCCTGCACGATCCGTTTTCAAATTCACAGCTCTTGATCCCGCCAGCCTGTTTCGTCCCCCTAGTTTGTCGTATATGAACAGACCCATACGCAGCAGCCATTTTGGACGCATCTCTGGCAGATGAGGTAAGACGAAACGTAACGGCCTTATNAGATGAGGGGCCATCCGCATCAGGACTTCTCGTTCCTNTAACGATTCTCTGACCAGTCTGAATTCATAACGCTCTAGATAACGCAAACCGCCATGAACCAGCTTTGTTGACCATGAGGAAGTAGCTGAGGCAATGTCGTTCTTTTCAGCAAGACATACTGAATAGCCCCTTGCTGCCAATTCATGGGCAATGCCGCAGCCATTAATGCCGCCACCAATGATCAGAACATCAAAACTGTTTTCGTTCATTAGTAATAATCTTTCAGCTTAAGAAAGGTTTATCGCGCCCAAAGCCATCCTCTGTCAGATAACCGTCTTTGCACCCGGCCGGGGTAGTCAGTGATAATTGCATCCACATGTAAATCAATCATTGCATCAATGTCATCTGGCTCATTAACTGTCCAAACAGCCACGCACAGACCCAAATCTTTTGCCCGCAATAGATCATCCTTCGAAATATCTTTAAAATGAGGGCACCACAACTCTCCACCAGCCTTCTTTACTTCATCAGGCAAAGATATATCTGGAGGACTAAAGTCGGGTGTTGAATGAAGCGAAGTTTCTTCTCCAATGTCTTCAGCATGCTGTTTCAGTTGAGTCAAAAATGAAGTCGGCATATCTGCAACTTGTTTTTTACATTCAGCGAGCAGCGTCCAGTCAAAACTGTGAAGCAATGTCCGATCCTCCATGCCAGCCTTTTTAATTTCACAGGNAACAACCGAGACCAACTTCTCTTTTGCCGTTCTATCGGCTGCGAATTCAGGGTCAGACTTAAGCTCAAGCATCATACAGACATGTTCATGTTTTGGCTGAGACACTAATTCCAAAAGCTCAGACAACTTAGGGACGCGCACGCCATCTAACTGGGCTTGTTCGCAAAATCTGCGTCCATAATCTGTATGGCAATTCAGACGACCTATATCAAAACCCTTTATGTCTTCGAAATAAAGAGAGGCTACCCTCGCCCCTGCTCCCTTGATAAAGCGACCATCTGGACCACGGGTAATGGCGCCGTTTAATTCATGGTTATGAGCGATCACAGGGACATCATCTTGTGTCAACAGCACATCAAACTCAAGAAGGTCAACGCCAATTGAGAGCGCGAAATCAAATCCGATTATGCTGTTTTCAGGCAAAATACCTCTTGCACCACGATGGCCAACAATGCGGATCGTATTTGCATTACCTCTAAATGACTCTACTTGTGAAAATTTCATTGCAGTGGTTGGTGCAATATCTTGCAATTAATATTAATATGTCTTTACTTTTAAACTTGAAGTTTTCATGAGCTTAATACCTTATGTTTTATAAATACTACAGTATCATTAACCGTTATCCCTTGCCCGATCTTTGACGGTTTTGAATCTACAAGAGCGTTAACTGTGTTACCATTAACATGCCGCCTCCAGAAACCGTGATACACAACTAAAACCCCCTTTATAACGTCCTCACTCACGTCTGCAACGACACTTATTTTTCCCAGTTCGTTATACAATTCTAATGAGTCGCCATTGGTGATCTTATAAAATGCCGCATCTTTGCTGTTTATCATCACAGTCTGCTTGTTCGCTAAGCCACTATCTTCATTAAAGTTTGCATAGCCTGAATTTAAAAAATAATGGTGTTTTGATGAAATAAGTATAAAGCCACCAGAATCTATTGATTTAGGTATGTAAGATGGCAACGGATCAGTGGGCGGATAATCTCTGAAATCTTCAACGCCTTGTCGATAAACTTCAAGCATTTTTCCTCCAGTTTTGTAGCTAGTGCTAAAGAATTCGAATTTCCCAGTAGAAGTTGGAAACTTTCCATACTTGTGTGGAGTTCTTGATTTGGCCTCACCAACATTTAATCGAGCAAACCCCTTTTTCGTGAGCGCCTTAAGTGTTATTCCATTGAGGTTTTCATGATCCCAATTCATAGATTTTAACATTAAATTTTCGTCATTTTCTTGAAAAAAATCTTCCTCAAACGAGAACGTTGAGGCTAATCTACGAAATAGTTCCGTATTTGAGACAGCTTCTCCGACTGGTTCAATTGCTTGGTCGTTATATTGGATATTAAAATGACCCCAGCTATACATAAGATCTTTTTGCTCTAGCTGACTTGTAGCAGGTAGTATTATGTCAGCGTAATCGCAGCTGTCTGTTTGAAATATTTCACTTACCACCGTAAAAAGATCTTCTCTACATAGGTTTTTTACCAACTTTGTTTGATTAGCGGCTGCGATCACTGGATTTGCGTTGTATATGAAAAGTGATTTAATTGTGCGTGTTGCGTCTCTCTCCAAAACGTTCGCAAGGTCGAATAGATTTACGGCGTGCCTGCTATTGTCAACAAGTTCAGAGTGTGTGAGCGCAGAACGATTAATAGGAAAAGTGCCTTGCGGATGTTGAAATATACCTCCACCAGGAACTTTCCAAGCGCCAATCAAAGCACTGATTGATGCTATGGCTCTTACAGCATCACCTCCGTTGCGAGTTCGCTCCAAAGCAACTCCAGTTCTAATACCAACCGCCTTGTTTTTTGAGATCAGTAGTGCAAAATCTTTTATTTCGTCTTCTGAAATTCCTGTAATTCTGGCGGCAAGAGCTAGGTTGAACTGCTTCGCTCTTTCTGAAAATTCTCTAAAACCAGAAGTATGATTTGAGATATATTCTTCATCCACTAACCCTTCTTGGATTAAAAAATTTGCGACTGCCATGGCCAACACAACATCAGTCCCCGGTTTTGGTCTTAAGTGTATGTGCGCTCGTTTAGCAGTTCTTGTTTTTACAGGGTCGATAACTATAAATGTTGCACCTTTATTTATTGCTTGAATTACAAAACGACTCTGGTGCATTGACGTAGAGAGAATATTTATGCCCCACATAATGATCACATTTGATTCAGAAAAGCTCTCTGGATCTAGTCCACCTGTAATCCCAGCAACCATTCTGAATGCCTTTGAGGCCGTGGAATTACAAAAAGTTCGCTCACCGATTGATGCGCCAAGCCGATTGAAAAATTTATCTCCACAATGCATGCCATTAAGAAGTCCTTGATGGCCCAGATAACTGTATGGAAGTATCGCTTCGCTTCCATATTGTCCAATGATACTGCGAAACTTTTGTTGAATAGTAAGCAAGGCATTATCCCAACTTATTCTTTCAAAACGTCCCTCACCTTTCTTTCCTATGCGCTTCATAGGATGAAGTATCCTATCTGGAGAGTTTACCCTTTGGTCGTAATTTTTAACTTTACCGCATAGTACCCCTCGCGTGAAAGGATGTTCCTTGTGGCCTTTAACAGACAACACCTTTCCATCAGAAATTGTGCTGATCATCGAGCAATTATCAGGACAATCATGCTGACAGGCATTAAAAACTTCTTTTTCTTTCAAAACAAAATTCCTTTAAAATACATAACAAAAAGACTTATTTGCACTAACGAAACCAGAGGATTAGGTCAGGTAAAAATGCTATTGCTGACACTGTGACGATTAATGCGACAAACGCAGGTAGAGCTTTGCTCGCTATGTCCAAAAATGGTTGCCCGCTTACAGCCGATGCAGCGAATAGATTAATTCCGACAGGGGGTGTTATGAAACCCACAGAAAGCGTAGACACAACAAAAACACCAAAATGGACGGGATCAAACCCGAGTTCCATACCAATGGGAAGAAGAATAGGCATTATCACTAGTATTGCAGCAATTGGTTCTAGAATGCATCCCATAATTAATAAAACGAAGATAATCATGAAAACAGATTCTGTATGCCCCACCGACATACTTACGAAAAAGTTAACCACGTTTCCAGGAACTCGAAGAATTGCCAGCGTTTCTCCAAACAAAATAGAGAAGGCAATGATTGGTCCGAGTATGCCGGTAACTATCGCTGCTCTGGTCAAAGAAGAAATTATGTCGCGTATGCCCAATTCTTTATTGATCACCGTTTCAACTAAAAACACATAAAAAACGGCAACAACTGCAGCTTCAGTGGGTGTGAAGATACCGCCGTAAATACCGCCAAGTATAATTAGGGGAGCGCCAAGCCCCCATTTTGCATGCCAGAATGCCGATAACAGCTTTCTGAATGAAAAAAGTTTTTTATCGACTAAAGCCCAAGTACTGTACCTGCATACTAAAGAGTTTGATATACTTAGGGTAAGAGCTATGAGCAAGCAAACAAATGGGTGAAACTTTCACCCCGATAAAAGTAAGCAATTACAGCTATATTGATGCAGCTAAAAACATTGCTTTGCGTGAGCATG
>PADU01000023.1 GCA_002700485.1 SAR116 cluster bacterium
GCAGATAGAGGGCTTTGATTGGGTAGGGTTCTACCGAGTTGTCGATAAAGATATCCTGAAAATTGGCCCGTATCAGGGTGGCCATGGCTGTCTTGTTATTCCCTTTGATAAGGGGGTTTGTGGGGCCGCTGCCAGATTTAAACAGATACAGATTGTGGATGACGTTGACCAGTTTGACGGGCACATAGCTTGTTCTAGCAGCACTCGATCTGATTTGGTGGTACCGATTTTTGACAGTTCAGCTCAGTTGTTTGCTGTATTGGATATTAATTCTGATCAACATGCTTTTTTCAACAAGCAATATGCAGAAAAGTTGGACAGCCTGCTGCGCGATTTGTTTACTGCCAGGCCTGAAGATGCCACCTGAACAGAATAGTGAAGATGATCGATTGCTAACAGAACATCTGCAAGACCAGTTTGTGGCCTGGTTTATTGGTGTTATGGCCTTTGTCTATCTGGTTGAATATCTGCATGAAAATCAGAAAAAGAAACAGAGTGATTATCACAATAATCTTAAAAACTAACAGAGCGTAAAAGGCGAGCGTTTGAGCTTCAATAACACTGATCTGTCTTCTAATGCTCTGGCATTATTTGTGTTGTTTTTAACACTGTGCAAGTGTGGGTAGTCCTGCCTGCGCAACTGCATTTTTAATGCATGTATAGGCTTTGTTTGTGCCTGCTAAAGTCTTGTTTTTGCTTGTGGGCTCACCATGAAAACACGCTGCATCCTCACCTTACTGAGCAGCTTGTGATGACAGGCTGGCTGTAAACCAGCGCAGTAGTATCCGGCGTTCTTCTGGTTCCATATAGCTGACATTTGCNGGTGGCATNGCATGGGACAGGGCAGACTGNATGATGATGGATTTTGCCTGTGTGATGATCTGCTGATCGGTTTCAAGCATGACTCCCTTTGGTGGCCAGAGGATGCGCTCATAATACGGCTCGCTCGCATGGCACATGCTGCAGCGGCCAAGAACAATATCCCTGACCTCNTCAAATTCATCTGCTCTGGCAAGTGTAATTTGTTCAGTTGTAAATTGTTGCTTGGTTGAAGCTGTCTTTTCTGCTTCACTCTTGTCNATAAAGGCAGGCAGTAGCGATAGGATAATGATGGCGATGAATAGGCCAGCGGTTATGGCCCATGTCCAGAGCGGATTGCCTTGGCGAGCGTGACGGCTGTTAAAATAATGGCGGATTGATACGCCCATCAAAAACACCAATGCAGCGATGACCCAGCTATAATCTGTTGAATAGGCCAGAGGATAATGATTGGACAACATAAAGAAAATAACAGGCAGCGTTAGATAATTATTATGTGTTGACCTTTGTTTTGCGATNTGGCCATAGCGGGCATCAGGCGCATGTCCGGCTTTCAGATCAGCAACAACAATACGCTGATTAGGGATGATAATCACCAGTACGTTAAAAGACATGATTGTGGCGGTAACTGCGCCNAAATGCAAAAAGGCAGCCCGTCCTGTAAATATCTGATCCAGCGAATAAGCCATAATGACTAGTAGAATATATAGAGTAAGCATCAGGGCTGTTGTTTGCTGGCCGAAGCTGGATTTACATAAAAGATCATACCCCACCCAGCCAACAGCTAGAACGCCAAGCGAGATTAGAATGGCTGACCAAGCAGGCAGCTCTGATTTGTCTAGGTCAACCAGATACAGCTCAGCGCCTAAATAATAAACCACAACCATTAGCGCAAAGCCGGACAGCCAGGTCGCATAAGATTCCCATTTAAACCAGGTTAAATGTTCAGGCAGAGCAGCTGGAGCAACCAGATATTTCTGAATGTGGTAGAATCCGCCTCCATGAACCTGCCATTCCTCACCATGAACGCCATCAGGCAAAGTCCTGTCCTTACGCAGCCCCAGATCCAGAGCGATAAAATAAAAAGATGAACCAATCCAGGCAATGGCGGTGACAACATGCAGCCATCGTAGGGCGAATTCTGCCCAGTCCAGTCCAATAAGGTAAATCAGTTCAGCATCCATCTGAAAACCCCATCAGCTGCCGTGATAGGTCGAATAGCCGAAAGGCGAGAGCAGCAGGGGAACATGATAATGAGACGCCGCATCTGCCATTGCGAAGTCTATTGGGATATCTGACAGGAATTTTGGTTCTGGCAGATCAGAAAAATGCAAATNCAGATAAGGTCCGGCATGAAAGACCAGCCGGTATTNTCCTGTTTGAAAGTCNTCAGTTGTCAGGATAGGGNTNTCTGTGCGGCCATCCTCATTAGTTACTGCTGAGNTGACAGCTTTGTAGTCTCGGTTATCCANTNTAAATAAAGTGATGNGAAGGCCGCCTGCCGGACTGCCCCGTGCCGTATCCAATACATGAGTAGTCAAAAAACCTGTCTGCATCGATATATCCTTAGGCTGCAATTTTCATTGTTCTCATTTAACTGTTTTTAACCATTGGTTTCTATCTTTTTCTTGATTGACTGGCGCTGGTCTGTCTCAATATTATCAATAGTTTGATGAAAATTTACAGATAGGGACAAGACAGAAATGGTTTATTATCCACGTGATATGACAGGTTTTGGCAGACATGTCCCTGCCCCGCCTTGGCCAGATGATGCAAAACTGGCTGTCCAGTTTGTTGTCAATTATGAAGAAGGGGGTGAGCGCTGTCTTTTACATGGCGATTCTGAATCAGAAGCCTTCCTGTCAGAAATCGTCGGTGCTGCACCTTGGCCTGGCCAGCGGCATTGGAACATGGAATCCATATATGAATATGGGGCGCGCACAGGCTTTTGGCGGCTCTTTGACTTGTTCACAGCTCAAAATATACCTGTCACTGTTTTCGGTGTGGCAACCGCGCTGGCACGTGCCCCTGAACAGGTTGCAGCGATGAATCGGGCCGGCTGGGAAATTGCCTCACATGGGCTGAAATGGATCGATTACAAGGATTATACGCCTGCGGAAGAGCGAGCTGAAATTTTGCAAGCGATAAGGATGCATGAAGCTGTGGTCGGCACACCACCAAGTGGTTGGTATACAGGTCGCTGCTCAGAAAACACAGTTGATTTAGTTGCTGAACAGGGAATCTGTACCTATCAGGCAGATAGCTATGCGGATGATTTGCCCTATTATCAGGACACTCCGTCAGGACCACAGCTGATGGTTCCTTATACGCTTGATGCGAATGATATGCGCTTCGCTACACCCCAGGGCTTTAATTCTGGACAGCAGTTTTTTGACTACTTAAAAGATACATTCGATGTTTTGTATGCAGAAGGCATAGCTGGTAAGGCTCGGATTATGAATATTGGTCTACATTGCCGGCTTGCTGGCAGGCCAGGCAGGTTGCAGGCAGTTCAATCCTTTATAGATTATGCTGCTCAGAAAACAGGCGTGTGGTTTGCAAGTCGCCTGTCTATTGCTGAATGCTGGCAAGCGGCTTATCCGTATCAGCCAGTCTACCGTCCTTCACAAATGTCAAAAAAAGACTTTGTTTCAGCATTTGGGTCTGTTTTTGAACATTCCCCTTGGGTTGCTGAACAGGCTTATGACACGGAAATAAGCCCGTCCATAGATACGGCCACTGGTTTGCATTCAGTCTTATGCAGGCAGTTTCGCCTAGCCTCTTCCGAACAACGCCTCGCGGTGTTGAATGCGCATCCTGACCTTGCCGGCAAACTTGCAAAAGCAAAACAGCTAACTGATGCCTCATCAGCTGAGCAGGCATCAGCTGGTCTGGACGTATTAACCCAAGAGCAGCAAGGTGCTTTCAAAAATCTGAATGACACATACAAAAAAAGATTTTCCTTTCCTTTTATCATCGCTGTGAGGGGCCTGTCAGCGCCAGAAATACAAACCATCTTTGAACAACGCCTAAACAATACACAACAAGAGGAATTTGAAGAGGCTTGCCAACAGGTTGAAAAAATAGCACGATTGCGCGTGGATGATTTCTTCGCCTAGATGTCAGCGCAGATCAACTAAATAAAAATATATAGACAAGACATAATAAAGATATGACCTCACCGCCTTATTATACTCCAGATGGCGGCCTACCGCCGCAGTCGCAATTACTGACTGACCGGGCTATTTTTACAGACGCTTACGCCTTCATTCCGAAAGGCACATTATCAGACATTACGACCAGCTACCTGCCGTTTTGGGATAAAACAAGGTTGTGGGTATTGGCCCGGCCATTAACTGGTTTTGCGGAAACCTTCTCGCATTACATTATGGTGGTTGATGCGGGTGGTGGTTCCGTGCGACCTGAAAATGACAGTGAGGCGCAGTCGGTTATATTCATTGTGTCAGGAGAGCTTCAAGTAATTATTAATGGTCATATATATGACCTGAAAACAGGTGGATATGCCTACGTTCCTTCCGGGTCAGACTGGTCTGTTCAGAACCGTTCTGCACATCCCTGCCGATTTCACTGGATCCGGAAGCGTTATCAGAGCATAGAGGGCATTGATCGACCAGAGGCGTTTGTGAGTTCAGACCAAGATATAAAGGCTGTTGACATGCCGAACACAAATGGTGTCTGGGCAACAAGCCGTTTTGTTGAACCAGATGATATCCGCCATGATATGCATGTGAATATTGTCACCTTCCAGCCAGGTGGCGTGATCCCCTTTGCTGAAACACATGTCATGGAACATGGTTTATATGTTTTGCAGGGAAAGGCCGTTTATCATCTAAACCAGAACTGGATAGAGGTTGAGGCAGGTGACTATATGTGGTTGCGGGCCTTTTGTCCGCAAGCCTGCTATGCTGGCGGTCCAGAGCCATTTCGCTATCTGCTTTACAAAGACGTAAACCGCCATGCCAAGCTGGAGCTTTAGCCTGTGCCTGTTCAGATTAAGGCAGAAGCGCTGACAGCAACTCGCTTTGCCCCTTTTGGCGATGTCCTCGATTTTGCGGGTAAACCGGACAAAATNATAAATCANGGTATGTGTGGTCGTTTTCATGATCGCGCCAANGTCACTCATATTGATGGGCAAAGNGGCATNAGCCTGTTTGATTCTGTTCCTCGCCAATTGCCCTACANATTAGAAATGATGGAACGTCACCCTCTCGGCTCACAAGCCTTTTTGCCGATGACCGAAGCANCTTTTTTNGTGACTGTAGCTGAGGACCAAAATGGCCGACCTGGCCANCCTNTAGCGTTCCTGACTGNACCTTACATGGGTGTAAATTATCATGCCAACATTTGGCACGGTGTACTTACACCTCTATCTAACCCTGGACGATTTTCTGTTATTGATAGAATTGGGTCAGGGACGAATCTTGAGGAATACTGGTTTGAAGAAACCTATATTATCACAGATTAGTACTCAATTTATCACNGGCATAAGTGAATTTAAGGAAACGTTNGAATTTGTCTCGNTTCATTTACATTTCANAATTTTTAGGAGACACTCATTAAATTGGGTTGCTGATGCAAAAAATTCAGCATAGAGCTGTTATTTCAACGCTNTACAATTATGCTTCAGTATTTGCCAATACTTATAGTGCCGTTTTGACGGACGCTGTAAATACAGGAGAAACATTATGATANNTAAAATAACNAAGTATCTAGCGNTNGGACTNGCTTCAATGTTGATGGCTGCCTCAAGTCATGCGGATACAAAAGTGCAATTTGCTCTAGACTGGAAATTTGANGGTCCCTCAGCACCTTACTTCCTTGCCATCGATAAAGGTCATTTCAAGTCAGCAGGCATGGATGTGGAAATTACCCCGGGCAAGGGCTCTTTAGACGCCATCCCTAAGGTTGCTACTGGTGCGTTTCCTTTTGGCTTCGCAGATATTAATTCGCTTATCAAATTTCTCGATCAGAACCCAGGCGCGCCTGTAACAGCCGTCATGATGGTGTATGACAAGCCTCCTTTTGCTGTGATTGGAAGAAAGTCCAGAGGTGTAAGCGGGCCCGGTGACCTAGAAGGCTCGGTTCTCGGCGCTCCTCCACCTGATGGGGCTTGGGCTCAATTTCCATCTTTTGCTAAGGCAAATGGCATTGATATTAGTAAAGTGAAAGTCGAGCCAGTTGGGTTCCCAACCAGAGAGCCCATGCTAGCTGAAGGTAAGGTTGATTCAGTCACAGGGTTTTCCTTTTCTTCTTATCTAAACCTTGTCCGTCTTGGCGTACCTGAAGAGGATATTTCAACGATTCTGATGGCTGATCATGGCCTAAAACTCTACGGCAATGCAGTTATTGTGAATACTGACTATGCAAAAAATAACTCAGATATGGTGAAAAAGTTTCTTGTAGCTATTGGGGCTGGCTGGAGAGATGCCATAAAAGACCCAAAGGCAGCAGCAGCAGCACTCGTGAAACGNAACCCGGCAGCTGACGCAGCATTAGAACAGAGACGTCTTCAATTGGCCATTGATGCAAATGTCTTGACAGACTATGTGAAGGCAAATGGTATGGGCGGAGTTGACTCCTCGCGCTTCGCTGCAGCAATTGAGCAGCTCAGCGAAACTTATGATTATAAAGCAGCGCCAAATGCAGCTTTATATTTCACAGACGAGTATCTGCCAACCAGCGGCATATCTTTAAACTGAAAATAACATCAAAACAGCCTGCTTAATGCAGGCTGTTTTGATGGATTGGCTGGTCTTATGACGGTTAAAAAAAATACAGGCCTTATTCGGATTGAAAACGTCTCTCACACTTTTAATACAGATACCGGCGTTCTCCCAGTACTTGACGATTTGACGCTAAGTGTGCCCAAAAATGGCTTCACGGCAATTGTTGGGCCTTCCGGTTGCGGTAAATCAACAGTGACGCGTTTGGTGGCAGGGCTGCTCAAGCCGGATAAAGGCACGGTCTGGTTGCAAGGGCAGAAAGTAAATACGCCGCGGGATATTGTTGGTATGGCCTTTCAGAATCCTGTTCTGTTGGAATGGCGAACAATATTGCAAAATGTAATGCTGCCCCTTGAGATTGTGACAAACGCGATGAGTTCGGCAGAACGTGAGTCCCGTGCGCAGGATCTTTTGAAACTGGTTGGATTGTCTGGTTTTGAACAGAAACGGCCGTCTGAATTATCTGGCGGCATGCGACAACGTGCATCTTTATGCCGCGCACTTGTGCATCGGCCTGAAGTGCTTATTCTGGACGAACCTTTTGGTGCTCTTGATGCTTTCACTCGTGAAGACCTATGGCAGACGATGCACAGACTTCGGGAGGAAGAACCCTTCACAGGTGTTCTGATTACACATGATTTGCGTGAGTCCATTTTTCTTGCTGATGAGGTTGTGGTNTTATCAGGACGGCCAGCAACTGTTCAATATTGTCAGAAATTAAAACAGCGGGGGCCAAAAAGTCTTGACCAACTCTATACGCCTGAGGCTATTGAAACTCTGAATATTCTTCGTGAGCAGATAAAAATTGCCCGTAAAGATGAAGAGGACAAATTATGAGACAGTTGGCTGTNCCCTTATTTGCTATCATACTGTTTCTTTTGTTTTGGGAAATGCTTGTATGGGTAAATGGTTGGCCCAATTACAAAATGGCCTCCCCCAGTGATCTTTGGCCTGCCTTTTGGCGTTTCAAGTGGCTTTTCTTTACCTTTGGGTGGGAAACCTTATGGCGAACTGTCCTAGGGTTAATTATTGCCATCATAGTCGGTGTTTTGTTGGGCATGGTTATGGGATTTTCAAAGGTTGTCCGGGAGGGACTTTATCCCCTTCTTGTTGGTTTTAATGCTATTCCTAAAGCAACTGTCGTCCCAATTGTTGCTTTAATGTTTGTTGGTCAGCACGATCTGAATACAGTTTTGATCGCTTTTATGATTTCATTTTTTCCAATTGCTGTTTCAGTTTCTATTGGTTTGTCTACATTGGAGCCAGAATATCGTGATATTCTGCGTGCTCTTGGAGCTTCAAAATTTACTATTTTCTGGAAAATTGCACTGCCCAAAACACTTCCAGAATTTTTTGGAGCATTNAAAGTCGCTGTCACCCTTGCATTTATTGGCACAAACTTGATGGAAATTGTCTCGCCTCACGGCAGAGGCTTAGGCGCTCTATTTGACAGTGGAAAAACTAATTCAGATTATCCGCTTATGTTTGCGGTTCTGATTGCTTTGGCAATTTTGGGGATAGCACTCTATTATGTTGTCGTCTTTTTGGAACGTATATTTGCAGGATGGGCAGAACGTCAGGCTGATTAATCTGAAGATATTAGCCAGTTGGAAAGTTGTGCTGTAACCGATAAAGCAACTTGAATAGGTTTTTTGCCATTTATTCCAGGCAGACCAATTGGACAGGTAAGCCTTTCTACTGCATCAGAATTTACACCTGCATCTCTCAGACGTTTGTTGAACCGCGNTGCCTTGGTTTCTGACCCTATCAGGGCACANCTGGCAAAATTGCCGCNNCCNAATACTGCGGAGACAATTTCAAAATCAAGCTGATGGGAATAAGTCATTACAAGATGTATAGCGTCACTTGGTGCGCGTTGTGCAATGGTCTCTGGATGACGCGCAGGCAGTTTGGTCACCCCCTCAGCAATGTCCTTCGGAAAACGTTCAACATCTGTATCTACCCAGTAAATCTGGCAGGGCAGGTGACGGGCAATTTGAACAACAGCCCTGCCAACATGACCTGCACCATATAAAAATACAGGCTGCTGATGCGCGCCTAAGGGCAGACACAGCATCTCTTCAGATGGATGTATTGCAATTATTGGGCTGTCTTGTGCAGTGGCTGGATGCAGGCTGTAACCCTGTTTCTGTGTTGCAAGCTGCGCCAAAACGGATTGGCTGCTCGGCCCATACCATTCAAACATTAGCTTGACATGGCCGCCGCAGCACTGGCCAAGCGCTGGCCCGAGAGGATAGGATCTCACTTCGCGCGCAAAAGCTGTTTCCGGTATATCTTTCCGGGCAGTTTTGATGGCTTGAAACTCGAGCTCACCGCCTCCAATACTGCCATCAATATGGTTCTTATATACCAGCATGACTGCNCCAGCTTCACGTGGTGCAGAGCCCTTTGCTTCGCAAACAGCAACCAGACAGACATAGTCCTCTTCAAGCTTCGCTAACGCTGCCTGCGCCCAATTCTGCAAAACAGTGCCAATTTTCATAATTTTTGCTGCGCCTGTNCAGCCATCAATAGACGTTCTGCAGTNGCGGGCGCGTGCAGCTCAGGGTAGCTTTTTGTTGAGCTCAGGCCTCTCAGTGCATCCCCGCAGGCAAGAAAAACAGATATTCCAAGCATGAAAGGAGGCTCACCAACAGCTTTTGATCTGTGAATGGTCTCTGAACGATTGCCGTCTCCTTCATAAAGGTTGATGTTGAGAAGGTAAGGTCTGTCTGAACAAGCTGGAATTTTATAAGTGGACGGCGCATGCGTCAGCAATGCCCCATCCTGTCCGTAGACAAGTTCCTCAGTGGTCAGCCAGCCAGCGCCTTGAACAAACCCGCCTTCAATTTGGCCCTTATCAAGCGCTGGATTAATGGAATGACCAGCATCATGAAGAATATCTGTGCGTAGGATTCGAGACTCACCTGTTAGCCTGTCAATCGCGACCTCACATAATGCGGCACCATAAGCAAAATAATAATAGGGTGAACCGGTCAGGCTGGCATCATCCCAATGGATATCAGGTGTAGCATAAAAGCCTGTTGCAGAGAGCGAGACCCGTCCCTCATAACATAATTCGACGGCTTTAGAAAAAGATAGATATTCACCAGAAGGCAGGTTGACCTGTCTATCCTGAAAAGTAATCCTATTTGCTTTACACTGATAAAGCTCAGCTAGATGGGCGGTCATGCGCTGTTTGATGGCATCAGCTGCGCGTGCAGCAGCCATCCCGTTCAGGTCAGTTCCGGATGAAGCCGCTGTGGCAGATGTGTTTGGCACTTTACCTGTGGTCGTGGCTGAAATTCGGACATCTTCATGTGCTAGTCCAAACACATCAGCTACAATTTGGATAATCTTTGTATGCAGCCCTTGGCCCATCTCAGTACCGCCATGATTGAGGTGCACTGAGCCATCTGAATAGACATGAACAAGAGCACCAGCTTGATTTAACATGGTTCTATTAAAGGAGATTCCAAATTTAACTGGTGCAAATCCTAGGCCACGTCGTAGCACCGGATTAGTCTGGTTGTGGGTGTCGATCTGTAGTCGTCTGTTTTGATAATCAGCAGTTTTTAAGAGCTGTTTTGTTATCTTTCCAAGCAGCCCATCTTTGACAATCTGACCATAGGGTGTGTAGCACGGCGTGCCGGCTTCATAATCAGGATAGTAATTCAGCTGTCTGAGGGCGATTGGGTCCATGTTCAGATGAGTAGCGATTTTATCCATGATCTGTTCGATGCCGATCAAGCCCTGTGGGCCGCCAAATCCCCTGAATGCTGTATTTGAAGGGGTATGTGTTTTGCATAAATGGGCGGTAATGCGGGTGTGAGGGATGGCGTAGGCATTTTCAGCGTGTGTCATCGCCCGGATGGCAATAGCCTTTGAC
>PADU01000024.1 GCA_002700485.1 SAR116 cluster bacterium
AGGGCGTTCCAGAAGGCCCAATTTGTCCATATAGCTACGCTGGATGTTAGGGCCAATATCTTCTGCAATACGAGCAGATCCGATATTCGAGGAAAAAACAAATACTTCTGATAAATTCAGAAATCGGTCATGAGGGTGATAGTCACGGATGGGAAAGCTGCCAACGCGTAAAGGATTGGTTACATCATAAGTTGAGTTTAGACCAGCAGAGCCCACCTCCAAGGCAATTGCTGTATTAAGGACTTTGAAAATGCTGCCCATTTCAAACACGCCCTTAGTNGCCTGATTAAACAAGGCCTCTGTTTTAGCAGTGGCGTAGCGATTGGGGTCATAATCTGGCAGAGATGTAATGGCAATNATTTCGCCTGTTTTGATTTTAGTGACCAAGCCTGCTCCGCCAAGGGCTTCGAAAGTTTCAAGCTGTTTGGCCAGAGCGCGCCTGACAACTGCCTGGATACCTAGATCAATAGACAGGCTGATATTATGGCCAGCAGCTAATTTGTCTTCCATGCTTTTTTCAACGCCNGCAATGCCTCTCCCGTCCCGGTTAACCTGACCCAGAATGTGGGCAGCTTCCCTGCCATTGGGATAGGTGCGCAGATTTGAAGGCGTAATGAAAATGCCTGGCAGGCCCAGGCTTAAAATGGCAGCGTGCCGGCGCGGCGTAATCTTTCTGTCCAGTTCCACATACCGGGTCTTGCGAGACAGTGCAGTCAGAATCTCTCCGCTTGTCCTGTCAGGTAGAAGAGCAGAAAGCTTGTTCGCGACCTCATGAGGGTCAAGGATTTGGTTCGGGTCGGCATGCAGGGTCATTACCGGTATCGTCTGAGCAAGCACCCGGCCGTTACGATCGTGAATCGTACCCCTGTCAGCACCGGTCAGTCTAACATAAACTTCTGTATCCGTCTTTTTTGAAGTGGTGACAAGATAAAATGCTTTTGCGCCGATGACTGCAAAACAGGAGAAGGCAAGGGCCGCTGCGAAGATCAGCCGCTTCTGGGCTGTTGCACGGGATTGCTCAGGCAGTGGTTGAGCAGGCCAAATTAATGACAACAGGCCGCTGCATAAAGATCGTCTGTGAACAGGATTGACGCGGTTGTAAGACAAAGGGTCGTTCATTGCCCTGTCCTGATATTTGTTTGCGGTTTGGCACGCCGCATGGGAATCGCCTCTAGTGGCAGGATTCTGTCTGATGTTATAGGGCGCATTAATAAAAGCCCGCTAGATAAGGTTAAGATCCGGTCAGGACGGGTCACATAGGCCCATTCCGCCTCTAGAATGTTGGCCCGCTCTTTTGCTANTGATATTTCTTTTTGCAGACTGCGAAGTTGTTCAAACCGTCTGTCCACCGTCTGTTTAGACATGTAAAGAACTGTTCCGCTGCCGCCCAAAACGACACAAATTGCAAGAACAAGCCTGATCATGAAAAACCTCTATTTGGGAGTGGTGTAGCTGGTGTATCTGTGCGCCTGGCGACCCGCAATTTTGCTGAACGAGCTCTAGGGTTCGCTAGTTCTTCCGCACTGCTAGGCAAAACTGGTTTACGAGTAACAAGTGCAAATAAAGGTGGGCTGTGTGTCTCCTGATCAGGTCGGTGTCGGGATGGGCGGCCTCTGAGCCCGCTCATCCCAGCCATAAATTGTTTGACGATACGATCCTCAAGAGAATGAAAGCTGACTACAGCTAGAATGCCTCCCGGCTTCAACAGATAAACACAGGCTGCCAGTGCGTGTTCCAGCTCGTCCAGCTCCTGATTGACATGAATACGCAGGGCCTGAAATGTGCGTGTGGCGCTGTCCGGTTTGCCAGGCTTGGGTCGTGGCATGACACTATGAATAATCTCTGCTAGCTGGCCTGTCCGCGCAATTGGGGAGTCCGTCCTGGCTTTGACAATGGCTCGTGCGATCCGGCGTGAGAAACGTTCCTCACCGTAACGCCAGAGGATATCGGCAATCTGTTCTTCTTTATAGGAATTGATCACATCGCCTGCGCTTTCCCCTGCTGGCGTCATCCGCATATCCAGCGGCCCGTCAAGACGAAAGGAAAAACCTCGCTCAGCCTGATCTAGCTGGGTGGAACAGACGCCTAAATCAAAAACAATGCCATCCACCTGCTCAAAGTTTGAACCGGCAACCATCTGCCGGATTGCTGAAAATGATCCTTCATATAGGCTGAGGCGGCCGGAAAATGCCTGAACTATGGCCTGGCCACGCGCAATCGCATCCGGGTCACGGTCAAGTGCAGCGACATGACAGTCTGCTATGTTCAGGAAATGCATGCTGTAGCCGCCATTCCCAAAGGTTGCATCAATCAGCATTTTGCCTGCCTCAGGTCTCAGCGCTGCGGAGACCTCATCCAGCATCACAGGGGTGTGTAAGCCGACATATCTTGTCTTCTGAGCCCCTGACATCAACTGTCTCCCAGTGCGCCCCGTCTGCCCAGGGTCAGGCGTGGGACGCCCTGCGTGCTTGCTTGCTGGCGGGTATCTTTCTCGCGGTTTTGGTGTCGGTCAGGCCGCCAGATCTGGAAGGATCGGCCAATTCCAGCAAATAGAGCCATACCGTCAAGGCCGGCAAAGGCAATGAACTCAGCGGGCAGCAGCATGCGGCCATCTGAGTCAATTTTCATTTCTTGCGCGCTGAACAGCATTGTTTGCAGGATTTCTGCTTCTTTTGATAAGCTGTCCATCTCATCAATCGCATCCACAATCTGGCTGATGCGAGCTGGCCCACACCCTTCTAGACAAGGTAGGGTTAGCGATTTGTAAATATATAAGGTGCTGCGGTTGCGGTCTAGAACAGCTCGAAAGGGTGCTGGAACCGAAACCCGGCCCTTGGCATCCAGTTTGTTCTCATATGTGGATAGAAATAAATCCACCGNGTTCGCTCCGTTTTGCCGCCTGTCCTGTGCAGAGCTCAGGATTGCACTTTGTTTATTGAACAGCGAAGAATACTCCCTGTCAGNCCCATCTGGTTAATTATGGGTATTTCTGGGATATCATGGGAATTTATGGAGGTCAATGGGAATTGACGGTAAATTGTGGAAAAATTGTGTAATTTCAGTTGTTTATAACATTTAACTTGAATAACAGTATTTAACATATTAAAAAAACTCTATTTTTACTATTATGTTCTTGATACGTTCTTTTTTGGTGAGTGTGATTGACTGCGGACGCGAGGTGCCTTCATTGCGTCAAATTCCTGGAGCCCANGGCGATGCAACTCATCAGGTGATACTATAAGTACTTCGGAAGAAGCTGGCATCAAGATGGCGACTGATGAGGAGCTAGGGGCAGATAAAGCCTACACTATTGGGTCATTTTGAAGGCTCTGGAATAGGAAATTCTCCAGCCATATGAGCCAATCTGAACAAATGTATGTGGCTAAGATAGGTACCGAAATGCCGGCAGAAACTTTTATTTTGGGGGAAACGGTGGGGTCGCTTAAACCAAGTTCCTGCTGGCATAAGCTTATGAGATTGTCACGAAGAACAAAAATTCCTACTTAATTTTATGGACGGAAATTAAGGCATGTTAAGCTTTCTGGGAAAACAAAAAGTGGAGCAGATAACCTGTAAGCCGGGTTCTGTATCCCTCGTGCCGGAACCGGCAGGGATAATGGCTATTCATCTAGGATGCCTGTTGCCAGACACCTCATGCAACCTACCCGGACATCTCTAGCAGGATCACCAGTGCTGAGCAAACAGCTATGCCCCTATATGGTCTTGCTTCGGATGGGGTTTACCATGCCAGGCCTGTCACCAGACCCGCGGTGCGCTCTTACCGCCCCTTTTCACCCTTACCAGATAGTTTGTCTGGCGGTTTGTTTTCTGTGGCACTTTCCCTGAGGTCGCCCTCGCTGGATGTTATCCAGCATCCTGATCCTGTGAAGCCCGGACTTTCCTCTGTCTGCAAGAGACAGCAGCCATCCAGTCATCTGCTCCGACGTGCAGTTTTGCCTGTATCTGTTTGATAAGTCAATTCAGCTGCTGTTTAGCTCTTCATGAAGTATCGCCAGCTCAAGCCAGGCCTTTTCTTTTTCTTGGAGATTCACTTTGTTTTGTCTGGTCTGTTCGGCCAGTATCTGATAGCTGTCCGGATCCTGTTCAAAAAAAGTCATGTCAGAAAGATGCTGTTCTGCTGTGGTGATTTTCTCTGTCAGCGTGGCCATTTCATTAGGCAGCTTTTCCAGCAGGTAGGTCTGTTTATAGCTCAGCCTATCTTTTGGCCTGTCTACTGTCTTTTTCTGGGCCGTCTTCTCCTGGCCTGCCTTTTTGTCGGCTTGAGTCTGTTGCTGTTTGTCTAGCTGTCTGCGGCGGCGATCCAGATAATCTGTATAGCCGCCAGCATGAGCAATGATGCGCCCGTTATCCTCAAAGGCCAGCAGTCCGGTTACGGTGCGATCCAGAAAGTCACGATCATGACTAACGATCAAAACCGTGCCATCATATTCGCTGATCACCTCCTGCAGCAGATCAATCGTCTCCATATCTAGGTCGTTGGTTGGCTCATCCAGCACCAAAAAATTGTGTGGTTGGGCAAAGATGAAAGCCAGCATCAGGCGGTTCTGCTCACCGCCTGACAGGGTAGAGACTTTCTGTGTCGTCTTATTGTCATCAAACAGAAAATCACGCAGATAGCTGACGACATGCCGCGGCTTGCCGGCAATCTCAACCATATCCCCCCCATCAGGACATAAGACGGTCCAGGGGCTAGCCTGCTGATTCAGCAAGGCGCGGTTCTGATCAAAGTAGCCCGGGATTAGGCCATAGCCAGCTTTTACATGCCCGGCATCTGGGGCTAGTTCACCCAGCAAGGCGCGCACCAGGGTAGTTTTGCCTACGCCGTTAGGCCCGACCAGCCCTAGCCTATCACCCCGCTGGATTTTCAGATTGAAATGTTGGACGAGCAGACGTCTCCGGTCTGCTGCGCTAACGCTCAGGCTGATGTCTCTGGCCTCTAGAACAACCTGTCCGCCTGTCTCTGCTTTGATAGGGTTTACCGTCAGTTCCTTAATTTGGGAGGGAGCCTGCCTTGCCCGCTGCAGGCGCAGCGCCTGCAAGTCACGAAGACGTCCCTGATTGCGTTTGCGCCGTGCACTGATACCTTGATGTGACCAGCGCGTTTCCTCAGCGATTTTCTTATCCAGTTTATGTAACCGCAAAGCTTCTTCTGATATAATAGCCTCAGACCAGTCTTCAAATTCATCAAACGCGCCCTGACGCCGCCGTAATGTGCCTTGATTGAGCCATAAGATACCATTGCCTAAAGTCCGCAGAAAGGCCCGGTCATGGCTGATCAGGATCAGTGCACCTTTACGCGCTTTCAGCATATTTTCCAGCCATTCAATTGTTGGCAAATCAAGATGGTTTGTCGGCTCATCCAGTAACAGCACATCCGGGTCACTTACCAGCGCCTTTGCTAGCGAAACCCGCCGCTGCTCGCCGCCGGACAGGTTATCTGTCATCTGGCCAGGGACAAGACCAAGCCGTTCGATAATGGCATCAGCCCTATAAGCCAATTTACGCCTGTCGTCGACGGACATGTGTGGTTCGTTATCTAGGCCGTTCAGAACATATGAGGATAAAGACATGCTGGCTTTGAAGGAGGGGTTCTGGGGCAGATAGGCAACAGAGCAATAAGGCGCACACCAGCGGCTTCCTTCATCTGGTTCNGTATAACCTGCAATCAGCTTCATCAGGCTCGACTTACCTGCCCCGTTGCGGCCGACAAAGGCCAGTCTGTCACCGGGACTGACCACCAGACTAACATGGCGTAGAAGCCATCTGTCCCCCAAGTTCAAGGCCAAATCGGATACTGATAACAAAGGCGAGGCCATTCACATCATCCTTCATAAATTTTCCACATCGAACTTACCTTTCATACTGGTCTGTTGCTGGCAGTTCTCTGTCGGGACAAAAGGTCATAAGCATGGTTGATGCGGGCTAGCCTGTCAGTTGCGGCTTGTATGAATTCTTCCGGCATGCCAGCTGCAATCAGTTTGTCCGGGTGATGCGCTGCGGCTAGTTTTCGCCAGGCTAAGCGCGCATCATCAAGACTGGCTTGAGCAGATACTCCTAGAACCAAATGTGGCGGCGGATTTTCGCCTGAATATATGTCTGAAAAACGATTAAATTCATCTTCATCATAGCCAAAAACAGCTGCCACTTGTCGCAGATAATCCCATTCTGGGTTGGTGATTTCACCATCTGCTCTGGCGATAGTGAACAGCAAATCCAAAAGTTGTTCCAATATNGCAGATTTTTGTCCAAAAAGGCTGACAGTCTGGCGTGCGTAGGCCTCAAAGCCGTCCTGAGTTTGACGGGCAAGATCCCAGAACTGGCCAACCCGGTGCAGGTCACCTTCAGAGATTTGCACCCTTTCACGAAATTTTCTAATTTCAGCATCTGACACCACACCATCTGCGCGTGCCATTTTTGCAGACAGAGCGATTACAGCGACTGTGAAAGCAACCTTTTTGTTCTGCTCGGGGTCGATATGCCGGCGCAGNTGCTGTCCTGCTAAGGTGCCTGCTGCGGCGCCCANTAAGNCTCCTATTGGNCCGCCGAACGCAAAACCAGTCGCACCGCCAATAATCAATCCCCAGATTGTCATTAAGAAGAAGTCCCGTTAACGTGGAAAAGCAGATTGTCGGACAGGCAAAAACACATTTATACTGCGTCCCAATGAAAAGTTTCATTCTGGTGGTTATAGCGAGTTTAGCCTGATGACACAAATGCCGTCATTTGATTATCGTGGATTAAAATGTCCTTTGCCCGTGCTAAAAGCTAGACGCGCGCTGGCACAATTAAGTACTGGCGACGTTATTGAATTCTTAGCTGATGATCCAGCATCACCTCTTGATATGTCACATTTTTGTGAAGCTGAAGGCCATCAACTTGCCCGCTCTGACTCAGTGGAAAGCNATTTTGTTTATCACATTATCAAAGGGACGACGGACTAGCCTATCATCGTTGGGTCACAGCTCAGAGATGCTAGCATAGACTGTCTGCAGATAAGCTTTATAGTTAGCATGCCTGTCAGTTGTTTCAAAATCTAGCCCCAGTTCTTTTGCTTTATCAAAAAATCCAGGAGCAGGCAGTCCGCCTCTGGCCTTNGANATTACGACCGCTGCCCTTAACGGCCGGTCGTTATNATGATCCTCAGCCATTAGTTGCTCCAGCCATGAGGTCAGGCGGTGAATTTTATGCGGTCCAGTCATGTTTGCTGTCGCCGCTAGCGCGTTATAGGTAATTTGGTCTTTATTTTTGATTACAGTCATGATTTCAGCATGGGCGTATTGCTGCCAGCTTCCGGGGNCTAAATTTAAATTTGTGCTTCTGTTTGCAATCATTAGTTAGTTTACCTGATTGTTTCTGCAAAGCCGCTTTTACTTGAGCGAGGCAGCCGGTCGCGATATTAATAGTNTTATGATACTTGTTAGATCATTTCTATTCAATCTCGTGTTTTATCTCAGCACAGTCTTNCTCACTGTAGGTTTGCTGCCATGCCTGTTTCGGAGCGAATGGACACAGGCAGCNGGTAAATTTTGGGGCTGGTTTACAGCCTGTCTTCTGCANATTGTTGGGCTTCATCATGAAATACGGGGTGACGCCCAGAAGACAAAGCAGGTCATTTATGCTGCGAAACACCAGTCTGCTTGGGAGACTTTGGTCTTATACTGGGAATTGGATGCGCCGGTTATAGTGCTAAAGCGTGAGTTGCTATATCTGCCTATTCTTGGGTGGTTTTTTTTGCGTTCAGGGTGCATTGCTATTGACCGTAAGGCTGGGATGGCTGCATTAAAAAAGTTGCGCCAGCAAGCGGAGGCTTCGGTAGCCGAGGGTCGGTCATTGTTGATTTTTCCTCAAGGCACGAGAGTTGCTTNAGGCCAAAGTGTCCCTTATCAGGTAGGGGTGTTTGCACTTTACCAGGCGACTAGTCTCAATGTAGTGCCTGTGGCGTTGAATTCAGGCCGATTCTGGGCGCGCAATGGGTTTATTAAAAAGCCAGGTGTGGTTGTTGTNCAATTTTTACCTGCTATAGGACAGGGCTTGCCTCGGGATAGTTTCATGACCAAGTTAGAATATGAAATAGAAAAAGCAATGCTGAGCCTTGATTGTTGAGAGAAGTATAAAATCAGACGTTCTTCTNGGATAGGTTCCGGAAAAGACTCGGTTTAACCATTTTGGCCAGATAAACCAGAGGTGAAATACATGGATGGCGAAAATTTTGGCGGTGGACGCCAGAAAAATGTGCTTGGCGGCGAGCTAATACCCTGCTCTGTTGCACCAATGACAGGNTTTTTCCGCGATGGCTGCTGTCACACCAGTCCGGAAGATATCGGCAGCCATACCGTGTGCGCCGTTATGACACATGATTTTCTTAGTTTTAGCAAAGCAGCTGGNAATGATCTAACGACCCCTCGAGCCAAATATGGTTTTCCCGGTCTGAAACCGGGTGACAGCTGGTGNCTGTGTGCGGCNAGGTGGGANCAGNCCCGCCGGGCAGGTGCAGCTCCAANTGTTATCCTTTCAGCTACAAATGCTGCCTGTTTGTCTGTTGTGGCGCTAGAAAATCTTAGGGCGCATGCTGTAAGTTCTGAATCGCAAAAATAAAAACTGTCTATCGAATATAGGGTTAGCCATTTCAGACGATCTTAACAGGCAGTTCTGGAAGTTGTGGGCAGGAGAATTGCTAGTCGCTGTCATTCTTCTGCCCTTTCTCATCAGACAGCAGGAAGTTATCGTCCAGGCTCTCCATTTTTGTTTGACTATTTTAAGCTCTTCTCGAAAATGTCATTGACCACATTTTCACTCGTCATCAACAACCTTAGTAGTACTGTTGGTATTACGCTGAACTCAAGATAAGAAGCGGGCTTTGAAGTGTAGGGGTGTCCCCTGATGAGTTGGGACCGGCTAGGATTACTCAAACAAGGGACACACTTACTATACGCAGATGCAGTAGTGCTGGACTTGTTAGGGCCCAATTTCTTATGACTTTCCCAATTTTTTTGCATTCTTCACACATTGTGAGTGGCTCTCCCGGCTTGTTAAGCCTCACTTTTTAATTCAAAATCAGATTGTTAGCCTCAAAAGCTAAGCAAGTCATCCTGTATACTGAGAAATCCCGACGCTGCATCTGGAAGGCTATTTTCCAGTCCTAGTGTGAACTGTCATCCGCGTTATCTGAAATAAAGTTGAAATATTTAAGAGGAATGTGCTCACGTTTAGCAATCATAGTGAGCGCATATAATTCCATATCAACCAAGTCACAAGCAGGCTCAGGTGCAGATATCATAAAACGATCTACTGTTCCGTATATTNAAGAGCTGTCNGACAGAGTGAAACGTTTAGTTCCGGTTTCAANGGTGNGGTGCCAAGTGAGATGCNCAGTAGCCTCGCATCCATGCCACACTGAACAGATTGTCNGACTTCAACAATATCCGCTAGGCCAGTTTTGATTGCTCNCGCCGTNCTGTANTTNAGCAGCAGGTCTGGTTTTTTTCTGTAAGTGCAGCCATNAGATTGATNGCAGCATTGACCTTTCCCANACCAGCATACAAAATTGTNCAGTCNGCAAGACTNATCGTTGGCANTTCCTGTTCAAGAGCAACAATAAGAAGAGCACGTGATTTCATAGGTTATTGTGCCTTTTAGCAGTAGTTTTAAAAAGTTTGATGCTTAAAAATGGTAAAAGCTCAGTTACAGGATTACATTTTTGCTGGCCTGTAGAAGTTGAATTTAAAGAAGGGTTAATTTTATGAACAATAAGACACGGCATATCGGCCAGGATAAAACAAGATTAGCATCTGTTGGGATTGGGGCCATGTCTTTTTCTAATTTTTATGGGCCGTGCAATGATGAGCAGGCGGATTCTATTCTTACCGCGGCAATTGATCTGGGCCTTAATCACATTGATACATCAAATGTGTATGGGATGGGGGTTTCAGAGCAGCGCATTGGCAGTTTTCTGGCTAAACAGGGTCGCCTAGCAACTGACTTCTTTCATATTGCGACCAAGGCGGGCATTTGTCGTGACCCTGATACAGGGGTTCGGTCCTTTAATAACGAGGCTTCACATCTGGAATCAGAGCTGGATAAAAGCTTGGTCAGGATGGGCATTGAACATGTTGATTTGTTTTATGTACATCGCCGCCAGCCAGATATTCCTATTGAAGAGGTTGCTGGCAGCTTAGGCCGGCTTGTACAAAAAGGAAAAATCAAGCAAATCGGTTTTTCTGAAATTGCGCCATCATCTCTGCGCCGGGCGCACGCGGTGTTTCCTGTCGGGGCGGTTCAGTCAGAATATTCATTATCAACACGAGCTCCAGAAATGGGTCTGGTGCAGGCCTGTGCTGAATTAGGAACAACACTGGTGGCTTTCTCACCTGTCGGACGAACCTTGCTGACAGACAGGCCATTGACCTTTGAAGCTGCGCAGGGGCTTGACTTTCTGAGAGGCAACCCGCGATTTTTATCCCCAAACTATGAAGCGAATATTGCCACTTCCGCAGGTTTCAGGGCCTATGCAGCTGATAATAATGTTGCTTCGGCCAGCCTAGCTATTGCCTGGCTTTTGGCACAGGGAGATCATATTCTTCCTATTCCTGGCACGCGGTCTGTTGCACATTTGAACGAGCTCGCAGCTGCCCGTAACATTGTTGTTACAGAGCAGATGAAGGCAGAGATTGAGGCTATCCTGCCTGTTGGCTGGGCTCATGGTGACCGCTACTCACAAGCCCAATGGGTTGGCCCGGAACGTTATTGTTGAGTTCAAGTAGACGCCCAGACAGCTGCATTTCAAGTGTTTTGGCCGATATCCTGTGCTAGACAAGCTCTATGAGCCCGCGTGATTATTTTCTATATGCATTAGTGATTTTTGGCTGGTCAACAAGCTGGTTGCCTTTGAAGGGACAGATAGGGTTTGTTGCACCTGAAGTCTCTATATTATGGCGGTTTATGATTGCTGCGGCTTTGTGTTTTCTTATTGCACGATTGAAAGGGCTTACGCTTAGATTCTCGTTTCATCTTCATCTGCAGTTCGCTGCTTTGGGGCTGTTCGTTTTTAGCACAAATTTTAACCTATTTTATTATGCAAGCCCTCATTTGACCTCAGGGCTTATGGCGGTTGTGTTCTCAACAGCTTCGATGATGAATATATTGATGGTTGCAGGTCTCACTCGCACAGCGCCTCACCCACGTGAGCTTTTTGCCTCAGTCATTGGGCTTAGCGGAATTATCCTGATCTTTTTGCCTGAATTTCGTTTGTCATTAGCCGCTCTGCCTGCATTGCTACTATGTATATTAGGCACATTATGCTTTTGTGCGGGCAATCAGGTTTCAGCTGCGCTGCAGAGACAGAATGTAGCGGTGATAAGCGCGAACAGTTGGGGTATGGTCTATGGGTGTCTTGTGCTAGCTCTCTTTGCCTTGGTTTTAGGCAATCCCTTTGTTATTGATTATCGTTTATCTTATCTGTCCGGACTGATCTGGCTGGCGGTGTTTTCATCAGTACTGACCTTTGCCTGTTATCTAACACTTGTTGGGCGGATTGGCGCAGGAAAAGCTGGATATGCAACCGTAATTTTTCCAGTATTTGCCTTGCTTATTTCAACGGTATTTGAAAAGTACCAGTGGGGAGTGCTTCCGTTTGTTGGCATTTGTCTTGTAGCCGCAGGAAATATTCTGATGCTCCGCAACCGTTAGGATGCAGGTTAGTCCTGCGCCTATGAAGCCGGCTCAAAAACAGGTATTAATATCAGTTCACCGCGCCGATTCCGGGCGCGTGCAAATTCTGATATACCGCTGTAGGCCAAACGTTCCTTGCCGTAAGATATGGNCTTCAGCCTATCTTTTGGGAAACCGGATGTTCTCAATTGTTGTGAGATGACNGCTGCGCGGCGCTCACCAAGGGCAAAATTATACTCTCGAGTACCTCTGTCATCACAATGTCCCTCAATGCGCAGGTTAAGTCGTTCATTTTCCGGAGCTAGAAGAAAACTGGCCAGCTGTTTCAGCTGCTCTTTTTGCTGATCAGACAGNCTGGCATCATCAAGNGCAAAATAGATGGGCCGCGTTAACTTCTCGATTAATTCTTCACGTGTAAGCGGTTCAGCTTCAGCTTTGGTCTCAAGGCTGAGCATTTCGTCTTCTGAGGCATCTGGATGTTTCTGTTCCCGTTCAGCTGGCGCAGCAGGCGCTTCAGGCTTCGGCACCGCTGGCGNGTCTAAATCCTCAGAAACCACAACTTCACTCTCAAAGATAAGTTGCTTAGGTTCGCGTGGATCAAGTCTTACCGATCCCTTTACAGCACAGCCAGCAAAGAGTAGCAGGTTGAGTAGACTGAGCAGGAAAAGCTGGGGAAATGAGCGTGCAGACATTCTGAACTTTCAGCCCTTCTGGTTATCACTTTAAGAGGCAAACAGTAGATGATGCGATTTGAGCCAAACCATTGTTGTCACGCCGTGTGTCAAAAAAATACGACAATCTGGATCAGGGCCTAGAAGACCGAAATCTGTTCCTTCTTCTGTAGCGTCGCGGTCAGTATCCTCAGTGGACGGCAAAAAAACACCCCCCTGACCAGAAGACCCTCCAAGTGTAGCCTGAATTTTAAACAGATCTTGTAGCATAACAAAAAGGATAACGACAGAAATGTAGAGTGTGTTAAGCCTATAGTTGATGACTATAAATGTTGTAGGGACTGTCGTATAACACAGAAGTGGGCTGCTAATTATTGATGGGGTATGAAAAATGTTGAGGGCGGGCATCAACTGGTTTTTATCTACAGTAGTATTTGTGTTTGTGCTTTTAGGTCAGGCACTTGCGCAAACCGCAAGTAATTGTGAGGAAACAGACCCGAATCAGTTTTTCGCACTGATCAATGCACCGGTTCAATCTTACATCGCTCCACTTGATAGAAATGGGAGCAACCTTCTCTCTGAAAACGAAATTTTTATCCAGAAATCAAGGCATTATTTCGCAGAATTTAAAGACTTTCCTCCAGTTACAATATCTATGGAAAGATTTGCCTCGGTAACTGAAAACAACCCAACTGCTCTGGAGAACTTTGAGAGCAAAATTACAGTCCTTGGCCCAAATTGTGACAGATTGAATATGTACAGAAGCAGGTTGGTCGGCTCTTTCTCAGCACCTTTTGAAGAAATTATGGAATTGGTGGAGCTCGGCTTAAGGACAGACAATGAAGCAATCATTCAGTTTTCAACTACACAGTTGACACCACAGGAAATTGAGTTCGAAAAGCTTATTGCCATATTATCAAATGACCTTGCATTAGATGAAAATGTAGTGAATGCAATGATTTCTGAATCCCTTCGCGGTCAGTTTCTCCCCCAAGGAGGCAAGATTAATTTGAACTCTATGTCTGAGATGGCTCTTTTGGGGTTTTCTTCTATGGGAGGGCTAGTTGATAGTAAGGTGGGGCAGATATATGTATTCATCCCTAAATCCGTTAATGGCATAAATAACATGCAAGAAACTGCAGTGTTAACATCAGATGCAAGGCTTTATAACATAGCTGGCTTTGATCATGGGATTGCCAGCAAAGTGCTTAGCAGACTAGGTGTTCGAACTACGGTGGTGCAGATATCAGAAATTGCCACAGAAAAATTTGGAAACTGCAAAATCGATTTAGCTGGAAAGTGGATGCAAGTTGTCAGGGGAAAGAAAGTCAGAAGTTGCCCGTTTATGGAATTGGTCCAAGTGATGCTGAACGAAAAATCATATATTGGGACTTTTGATTACAAATTTCAGGCGGTCGTTTTTGATGAGATCACGAAAATTCTGGAATCAAAAAATATGTAACAAAACATATCATGTTGATTTTTTGAATATAATTTATGTTAGCCTAAATTAAATTCAAATTTTTATAGAAAAATTGAATCTTTTCTCAGATTGGTATGTTTTTTGTAAGTTGTAATGTTATCTCAACTCACAAACTCACTATCAAAAAGGAAACTTAACATGACACATCAGGTCCTGGATATGAACGAAGCGCTGGTTGCTAAAATCCTATATGATTTTGATGGTCAGCTGCAGGCTCGCTTCTCATCCAGCCTGTTTCAGTTCATCCTTGCAACTGATGAAATATCAGAGGGTATGTTTCATGAGACCGTGCGCCAAGTTTGGCATGATGCCGGCCCGTTGGGCCTGCGTTCATATTTGAAACGAGAGTTGGTCTTGCTGGAAGATTCTCAGTCACGCACCCATAAAAAACTCAGCTCATGAGCTAGGCTGACGGCCAGGCTTGAAGGTTCCTGTCGCACTGGCAAGAATGCGTCCATCAGGCGTAAACACTTCTCCTGAAGCAAAAAAAACAGACCGGCCGCCGCCGGTCTTTCTAGCTGTTGCATAAACTTTGATATCGTCATTTTTGGCCGCGCCGATGAACTGGGTGTTCAAATTCAGGGTTAGACCTGGCATCAGATAGAGCGGTGGTTGACTATAGCTACCTGACATTGCCAAGGATACATCCAGCATTGTTAAAAATACACCTCCATGGACTAATCCGGCGGGGTTTAGATGTGAGGGGCCAATGTCAAGGCTGGCCAGACAGTCTTGTTCGGTCCATCTGAGCAAACTTAATCCAATTAGATGATTAAAGCCGATTTCATTTAGTTCAGCCAGTCTTGGATCTGTACTTGGCGTAAGGTCTAGTGTAGAAAAAATGTGGCTGCCAGTTGTCATTTGGCGTCCTCAAAGCTTCGGCCCATTGTGAAAAACTCATCATTAGGTCGCATTGATATCAGGCTGGCCATGCGGTTTGATAAGGCAAACAGGGCGGTGATAGCCCCAATGTCCCAGATATCCTCATCTGAAAAACCATGCTCATGCAGGATATGGAAGTCAGTTTCATCAATTTTTGCCGACTGCAAGGCTACCTTTTCAGCAAAAACTAGCATGGCTTTTTGCCGGTCACTAATATCCGCTTTTCTGAAATTAGTGGCGATCTGTTCAGATATTTGCGCTGATTTTTCATATATCCGCAAGATGGCGCCATGTGCCACCACACAATATAAACAGTTATTTTCAGCGGATGTTGCGACCACAATCATCTCACATTCCGCTTTGCTGAGACCTGAATCGCGTCGCATTAGAGCTTCATGATAGGCCCAGAAGGCCCTCAGTTCATCCGGACGATGAGCAAGCGTGAGAAACACATTGGGAATAAAACCTGCTTTATCCTGCACACCTGACATAATCTGTTGCAAATCATCTGGAAGGCTGGACAGCTCAGGAACGGGAAATCGGCTTATCGCTGTGCTGGTCATGACAAAGGCTCTTCTTTATGTTTCTATTTGTGGAAACCTAACTATAGACATTTTGTGACGGCAGATAAATCACAAAAAAAGTCAAAACCTCTTGCTTGGAATTTAGCTATGTTTGAACCCAGAGACCCCGATTTTGAAGCCCGTGTCAGAGCCAGTTTTGCAGCGCAGTCAGCAATGAAATCTCTGCATATACAGCTCCTATCTTTGCAGCCAGGGAGAGTAACAATGCAGCTTGAAAAGTCAGGTGATTTGCTGCAACAGCAGGGTTTTATGCATGGCGGGGTACTGACCGCTGGCCTTGACAGTGCTTGCGGGTTTGCAGCCCTGACTTTATCCGCGCCATCTGTTGAGGTGCTGTCCATTGAATTTAAAACATCTTTTTTCCGACCTGTGACAACAGACAAGGTTCAGGTGATTGGCCGTGTTATCAAAGCTGGAAAAAGAGTCAGCTTTTGCGAGGCTGAGGCCTTCAGCCTGGAAGATGACGATCAAACTTTGCTGGCAAAAATGTCATCATCTGTTGCGATGGTGGGTATGCCAGAAGGCTGGATGCCGGAAAATCGAAGCTGAAGGAGTTTCAACGCGGCGGCATCCGGATCGCCCCGTCGAGCCGGATTGTGTCGCCATTCAGCATTTCATTTTCAGCTATATGGCCCACAAGTCTGGCGAACTCTTCTGGTTGTCCCAGCCGAGTGGGGAACGGGNTTTGCGCCGCTAGCGCGTCCTGGACCTCTTGTGGAAAGGCTGTCATCATCGGGGTTCNAAAAATACCGGGCGCGATTGACATGACCCTNATCCCCTTATCTGCCAAGTCACGTGCCATCGGTAAGGTCATGCCAGTAATGGCAGCTTTCGAAGCAGCATAGGCGATCTGACCAATCTGGCCGTCATAAGCTGCGACAGAGGCGGTATTGATGATCACACCGCGTTCACCATCCTTTGTCAGCGCTGGAGCATTTATCATTCCTTCAGCAGATATACTGGCAAGATGAAAACTGCCGACCAGATTAACTCTGATTACTTGTGAAAACACTTCCGGGTCATGCGCGGTTCCTCTGGAAACAGTTTTCATTGCAGGGGCGATGCCAGCACAATTAACCACAAGTTGTTCCTGGCCATTTTTGTTTCTGGCTGCTGACAATGCTGTTCTTACTGACTGGCTATCACTGACATCAACCATAAAGAATGTACTGCCGGAATCANAGGCGATTTGGTGGCCTGCATCTTCATCCTTGTCAAACAAGGCCGTCTTTACCTCTCTGTCCCGCAGATGCCTGACAACAGCTGCGCCAAGGCCGGATGCCCCNCCGCTGACAATCGCGGCTATATTTTCATCAAGTTTCATGCTGCCTCCACTGCAACGGCTATACCTTCACCACCACCAAGGCAAATCGCGGCCAGACCTTTACTGCCCCCTGATTGTTTTAGTGCGTTTAACAGGCTGACCAAAATCCGTGCTCCTGACGCCCCGATGGGATGCCCCAGCGCNCANGCCCCGCCGTGAATATTGACGTGTTCAGGGTCAATCTCNAGTTCGCGAATAAATGCCATAGCNACCACCGCAAAGGCCTCATTCACTTCCCAGACATCAACATCTGATGCCTGCCAGCCGAGTTTTTTCAGCAATTTTCGGGCAGCAAAGATAGGTGCGGTGGTGAACCANCCGGGGGCATGCGCAAAACCGGCATGACCNCAAATCTGGGCCTTAACATCAAGATTATGAGCGGTTACCGCGGCTCTGCTGGCAAGGCTGAGCGCAGCTGCCCCATCTGATATGGATGATGAATTGGCTGCTGTGACTGTGCCGCCCTCCCTGAAAGCTGGCTTCAGATGAGGTATTTTTTCAGGTTTTGCCAGAAGGGGCTGCTCATCTTTATCTACCTGCTGGCTTCCCTTGCGTGTAGTCACGGTAACCGGGCAAATTTCAGCAACCAGTTTTCCTGATGCTTGTGCATCCTGCGCGCGATGCAGAGATTGTAANGCNTATCCGTCNTGTGCATCCCTCGAAAATTGAAANTATTCAGCACAATCCTCTGCAAAGCTGCCCATAAGCTTNNCTTTGTCATAGGCATCTTCAAGACCATCTAAAAACATGTGATCAACCAGNTTTTGATGCCCGATACGTGCGCCGGCGCGCGCCTTTGTAGACAGNTAGGGGGCGTTTGACATACTCTCCATGCCTCCAGCTATAATAATATCTGCCCCACCTGCTTTGATCTGATCATANCCTAGNATTACAGCCTTCATACCAGAACCGCACATTTTGTTGACTGTGGTGCAGGGTACAGATTCTGAGAGTCCTCCCGCAAAGCTGGCCTGACGGGCGGGGGCCTGACCCAGCCCTGCTGGCAGAACACATCCCATTATTACCTCATCAATCAGGGTTTTATCCAAACTTTGCTGGTCCACGACTGCTGCGATGGCTGTTCCACCTATTTCAGGAGCGGTTAAGTCACGCAGAGCACCTTGAAAGCTGCCCATTGCGGTACGTGCTACTGCAGTAATGAAAATATCTTCAGCCATTATCTCACCAGCTCCTTGAAGCGCTATTCACCCGTAAAGCTTGCGCTACGTTTTTCGGTGAAGGCAGCCATGCCTTCTTTCTGGTCTTTTGTGGAAAACAGAGAATGAAAGACNCGCCGTTCAAACAACAGGCCTTCTGTTAGGCTAATCTCATCAGCACGTACTACTGCCTCACGTGCCAGCATTGCACTGGCAGGCCCAAATTCAGCAATTGTCTCAGCGACGGCCATGGTTTCGGTTATCAGCGCCTCATCAGGGAAAATGCGGGAAACAAGGCCGGATCGTTCTGCTTCTTCTGCATCCATCATACGTCCAGTTAAAATCATATCCATGGCTTTGGCCTTGCCGACTGCACGGGTCAGGCGTTGTGANCCTCCCATGCCTGGTATCACACCCAGCTTAATCTCAGGTTGCCCAAATTTGGCAGATTCGCCGGCAAACAGAATGTCACACATCATCGCCAGCTCACACCCGCCGCCAAGTGCAAAACCGTTTACTGCGGCAATTTTTGGCGTGCGCAGCCGGGCAACAGTTTCCCATTTGGCAAACATATTTTCATAGAATGTATCCATATAGGATTTTACGGCCATTTCTTTGATATCTGCACCTGCAGCAAAGGCCTTGCCTGTTCCTGTTAGCACAAAGCAGCCCGTATCCTTATCTTCATCCAGACTGGCCAGATAACCGGTCACTTCCTCAGTCATTTTGCTGTTCAGTGCGTTTAAAGCATCTGGTCGGTTCAGTTCAACGGTAATCACACGGCCTGTGCGGTTAACCTTTATGGTATCGAAAGTCTGTTCTGTCATGGCCTGTCGCCTTTAGCGGTTAAATGGGTTCTGATCTGGGATTAAGTAGAACGTTTTCTGGCCGAAAATCGAGGCAGCATAGCGGAGAAATCGCGCCCCTCTCCATCTTCCGTACCAACAAATTTCTGGTACAGGGCCAGGGCATGTGCGCCCATTGGAGTATCAGCATTCACAGCTTCTGCAGCCTGTTGTGACAGCCCTAAATCCTTAACCATCAACTCGGCTGCAAAGCCAGGTTTGTAATCATTATCTGCTGGGCTTGCCGGGCCAACACCAGGAGCAGGAAAATAGCTGTTCACCGTCCAGCTGGCCCCTGATGAGGTGGACAGCACGTCAAACAATTTCTGTCTGTCCAACCCCAGCTTGTCACCCAGCGCAATTGATTCGCAAGTGGCGATCATAGTGACGCCTAGAATCATATTATTACAGATCTTTACCGCTTGCCCGGCACCAGCTGCACCAACATGAACTGCTTTATTGCCCATCACCGTAAACAGTGGTTCTGCGATTGTGAAGGCTTTGCTCGTGCCGCCGACCATAAAGGTCAGGGTGCCTGCAGCCGCTCCTGAAATGCCCCCGGATACCGGTGCATCCAGCATATCAATATCTGTAGCTGCCATCTGCGCAGCAACTGATTTTGCTGTATCCACATCAACTGTAGAGCAATCTAAAAACACCGCACCTTTCTTCAGGCTTTGCTGAATTTCATCTGCAACTTTCTGTAGAATAGATCCGTTCGGCAGCATGGTGATGACAAGATCACGGCCCGACACACAAGAGGGTGCATCCGAGCAGCTTGTGACACCTTCTACTGTCACATCTGTCACATCAAATCCGACCACTTCATATCCGGCAATGGCCAGATTTGCAGCCATAGGGGCGCCCATATTGCCCAGCCCAATAAACCCAATTTTCATAGCCCGTCTCCTGTTTCTAAAAAGGCCTGTGTAAAGGCGGTAGGTGCCAGCATCTCGTCAATCAGCCCTTCGGGCACTTCACTGGCCGTTTTATATTGCCAGTCAGGTTTCTTGTCTTTATCGATCAGCATCGCGCGCGTGCCTTCCAGAAATTCACCCTGTTGCATAGCCCGGCTGGTAAAGCGATATTCCATTTCCAGNGCCTGTTGAAAAGTACANTCAGGCCCTAACNTGTCCAGCATGGCGTNAACANCCATCATGGATAGAGGAGCATTTTTAGCCANNGCGCTAGTGATNATCTGNGCCANTTCNCCTNTGCCTTTAGCCTGTTCNGTTGCCATNTGGTCTGAATCAAANTGCGTGAATATNTGGTCAATTTCAATTTGCATTGTGGCAAGCTGGCTGTGGCCTGCATTATCTATAAAGNTAGATANAGGATCTGGTGTGCCCGCGCTCACCANTTCTTCTATCACTNTNCTCCACCTGTCTTCGGCAATAAAGCTGTCAGCAAAACCTGCATGCAGCGCGTCAGCCGCGTTCATCCGGTAACCTGTGATCCCCAAAAACCGACCAGTTAGGCCAGGAGCACGGGCCAGAAGATAGCTGCCGCCAACATCAGGCACCAGACCTATAGCGCATTCTGGCATCGCCATCTTCGTTGTGTTGCCCACAATACGGTGGCTGCCATGACAAGAAATGCCAACACCCCCGCCCATTACATAGCCCTGCAGAAAGCCAATATAGGGTTTGGGATAATGATGAATAAGGCTGTTCAGCCTGTATTCTTCACGCCAGAAGGCCTGAACATCTGTAAAGTCGCCAGCTCGCCCTTTGTGGTAAAGTTTTGCAATATCACCACCCGCACAAAAGGCTTTCTNGCCTTCAGCATCAATGATGACCTGGCTGACTTTTTCGTCATTNTTCCAGGCCATTAAGGCNNCTTCCAATNTCTCACACATCTCATGGGTGAGGGCGTTCAAGGCTNCAGGCCGGCGCAAGGTTATGCGGCCGGTTGACTGTTCAATGCGGCAGTCAATCTGGCTCATCTATCGCGCTCCGCCAGCAACGACCGGCTGATAATCACGCGCATAATTTCGTTTGTGCCTTCCANTATCTGATGCACCCGCAGATCACGNACAATTTTTTCAAGCCCGTAATCCGCAAGATANCCNTATCCGCCATGGATCTGTAGNGCCTGNTTGGCCACNTCAAAACAGGTATCAGTGACAAATTGTTTGGCCATAGCNCAGGACCGTGTGGCATCTGCAGANCCNTTATCCAGTTTCCACGCAGCCTGACGAAGAAATGTGCGGGCANCTTCCAGNTGTGTGAACATATCCGCCAGTTTAAATTGCANAGACTGGAATTGGTCAATGGATTTGCCAAATGCCNGNCTGTCNTTTGCATATATNAGGGCCTTGTCGTAGGCCATCTGTGCCCCGCCAAGGGCAGCGGCTGCGATATTNAGGCGTCCGCCATCCAGTCCCTTCATTGCATAGGAAAAGCCTTTTCCTTCCTCGCCAAGAAGATTTTGAGAAGGGACGGCACAATTATCCATAATGACCTGAGCTGTCGGCTGACCTCGCCAGCCCATTTTTTGTTCTGCCGCGCCAAAGGACAAGCCATCTGCATCACTGTCAACAAGCAGTGCAGATATGCCTTTTGGGCTGTCATCGCCTGTCCGGCACATTACAATATACAGATCAGAATAATTGCCGCCTGAAATAAAGGATTTGGTGCCGGTCACCTGATAGCCTTCATTGGTNCGCACGGCTTTTGTTTTTAGCGCAGCAGCATCAGATCCGGAACCGGGCTCAGTTAGACAGTATGAGCCAATTTTATGCATTGAACATAAATCAGCAAGATAGGTGTCACGTAATTCATCACTGCCAAAAGAGGAAACCATCCACGCCACCATATTGTGAATAGACAGAAAGCTGGATACGCTNGGGCAACCCATNGCCAGTGCCTCAAACACNAATGTGGCATCCAGTCGGCTGAGNCCGGAACCGCCATGTNCCTCNGGCACATAGATNGANGCNAGACCCAGTTCGGCAGACTGGCGCAAAACGTCCTTTGGCATTTGTTCTGTTTGGTCCCAGTTCACCGCATGAGGTGCAATCATCTGCTCAGCAAAATCATGGGCCATATCAAATATAGCCTGCTGTTCTTCAGACAGAACGAAGTCCATCGTAATCATGCTCCTCTGCGTCTATTGCCTTTATACTGACAGTTTATCACTTGAATTCCCCAAGACAAAAGGGTGTTCTGCTTGGTCTACCGTATCTGTTATCCGGGGGTGCGTTGGTCATCAATGACCATACCGTCATTTGGCAGGCTGTCTTTTGCCACAATCTCAATCTGTCCCCGCAATTTCAGGATATCACGGACAGAATCTGCATAAATCTGTTCAGCATCTGCCGCTCCTTCAATGTGGACAATCATCTGATCCTGTGACCCGTCATGTTTAATGGTAAGGCGGATGCGGCTGATCTCTGCATGGCGATTGGCCAGCTGTGCGACTTGTTCAGGGCGTACAAACATACCCTTTACCTTTGTAGCCTGATCAGCCCGACCGCGCCAGCCCACAATTCGTCGGTTTGTGCGTCCGCAACTGCTCATCCCGGGTAGAATTGCCGATAAATCACCTGTAGCAAAACGGATCATTGGGAAGTCAGGGTTTAATGCGGTGACTACCACTTCTCCGATTTCCCCGTCAGGTACGGGCTCACCTGTGCCGGGACGCACAATTTCAACAACCACTCCTTCGTCTATAATTAGCCCATCTGTTGCAACAGATTCATAAGCGATAAGGCCTACATCAGCAGTGCCATAACACTGTCTACAAAAGATACCGCGTCTATCGTATTCTTCTCTCAGAGCTGGGAATAAAGGTCCACCGCTGACAACCGCTTTTGTGACAGAGGACATATCAAGGCCAAGTTCCTCACCTTTTTCTAAAATCGCTTTCAAGTAATCGGGTGTGCCTGCATAGGCTGTGACCTTTAGCGATGCGACGGCTTGGGCCTGAAGTTCAGTTTGTCCAATGCCAGCCGGGACAACAGTCGCGCCAACAGCCGCTGCGGCTGTTTCGAACATCATTCCTGCAGGAGTAAAGTGATATGAAAAACAATTTTGAATGATATCACCATTTCCTATGCCTACAGGTACAAGAGCACGCCCAAACCGCCACCAATCTTTTTTTCGCATGCCAACTTCAAATATAGGGCCAGGAGATTGGAAAATGTGATGTATCTCAGACAGGTCATTCGGTAGAACTGATTCGACAGCCAGTGGCTGGTCTGGGTTCTGGATGAGGCTGGACTTTCGAAGAACTGGCAAGCTAGCTAGTTTTTCTGGACTGGAAATTGCAGATGGGTCGAAGCCAGCCAGGCTTTCGCGATAATGATTAGTTTTTGTTTTCGCTAATTCAATAAGTTTTGGCAGCTCTTCAGAGAGCTCAGCTAGTCGTTCATCTGCAGAACGTTTTTCCAGAGCATCATAGAAACTTGGCATCAGCTAAGCCATCTTTTCCGGCGGCGGTAAGAGCGCACATCGCGGAATGATTTCCGGCCTTCATCGGACATGCCGAGATAAAATTCCTTCACATCAGGATTTTCACGCAGCTCAGCTGCAGGACCATCCATAACAACACGGCCAGATTCTAGAATATAGCCATAATGAGCAAAGCGAAGGGCAACATTGGTGTTTTGTTCAGCCAGCAGGAAAGAGACACCTTCTTTTTCGTTAAGGGCTTTGACAATGCCAAAGATTTCCTCAACCAACTGTGGAGCAAGTCCCATTGATGGTTCGTCCAACAAAACAGTTTCAGGTCGTGACATCAACGCCCGGCCGATGGCNCACATTTGCTGCTCACCGCCTGAGGTGTAGCCAGCCTGTGACTTGCGCCGTTCTTTCAGCCGTGGAAAATAGCTATATACCAAATCCAAGTCACGAGCGATATCATCGCGACTGACGGAACGTGTATAGCTGCCGGTCAATAAATTTTCTTCAACGGTCAAATGCTCAAAACAATGTCGGCCTTCCATCACCTGAATGACACCTGACTTCACCAATGCAGCCGGGTTGAGATCAGCAACTGGATTGCCCCGATATAGAATTGTCCCCTTTGTAACTTCACCGCGTTCAGAGTGCAGCAGATTTGAAATTGCTTTCAAAGTTGTGGTTTTGCCTGCTCCATTTGCCCCTAACAGGGCTGTAATGCCGCCTTTTGGCACAGATAACGACACACCTTTGAGAACTAGGATCACGTGGTTGTAAATAACCTCGATATTATTTACATCCAACAGCTTTTCATCTGTTTTCGGGCTGTCAAGCATCACGTTAATCCTTGTTTGTGCTTAAAGTATTTTAAATAAATAAGGTCAGCCCCTGCATTTGACACAGGGGCTGAGTTTTGTTGGATATTAACCGCAACGTTCCTTGATATTGTTTTCAGCAGCATAAGCAGCTGAATCTTCAACAATCAGGGCGTTGATCACTTCTGCATCCGTTTTGATGAAATCAGAGATCATTGTCCATTTCTTGGCTTTAGCATCCCACTGCTGAATGGCTGCCAGACCTGGTCCCCCATGATTTTCACAAGATACGCTGAAGCTTGGTGCGAAGTTTGGCAGGCCGAGAGAAGCCATTTGGGTTTCATTGATAGAAAAGGCTTCCATCGCATCACGCATATCTGCAGGTGAGATTTTGGCTTTGCCTGACATTTTCTGGGCCAGACGTGCTGCTTCTGTTGCCAGCATAGCTGCATACAAACCACGGTTATACAGCACTTGACCTGAAGACGTGCCATCACCAGCCGCTAACCCCTTATCATATACATGCTTTTTCAAGTCGGCATAAATTGGGAAGTCGGACCCTGTATTATGCATCGCTAGTGACTTATAGCCATCAGCACCAGTACCGGCGGGTAGGACATCGCCTTCAGAGCCAGACCACCACACACCAATAAAGTTTTCCATTGGAAAACGGATATTGGCAGCTTCTTGGATTGCAGTTGGGTTCATCACACCCCAGCCCCACATGGTAACGTAGTCAGGCTTTTCACGCCGGATTTGCAGCCACTGTGATTTCTGTTCTTGACCTGGATGGTCGACAGGTAGCAGAGACAGCTTAAACCCATGCTTCTTTTCAAGTTCTTGCAATGTGCGGATTGGCTCTTTGCCATAAGCGGAGTTGTGGTAAACAAGAGCAATTTTTTTGCCTTTTATGTTTCCATTATTCAATGACAGAATATGGTTAATAACAGCTGATGCACCAACCCAATAATTGGCTGGGTAATTGAATATATGACTAAAGACTTTTCCGTTTGCGGCAGATGTCCGACCATAGCCCATGGTTAGAAGTGGAATGCCATCTGCTGTAGCTTTCGGAATAAGCTGATATGTAATACCGGTGGACATTGGCTGATAAACAAGTGAGCCTTCGCCCTTTGTATTTTCGTAACACTCAACACCCTTTTCTGTGTTGTATTGTGTTTCGCACTCGATGTAGTTAATTTTCTCACCGCCAATGCCGCCATCACGCGAATTCAGCAAAGCCATATAATCCGCATAGCCGTCAGCGTATGGAATGCCGTTTACAGCATAAGGACCTGTGCGATAGGTCAAGTTTGGGAAGGTCAGATCAGCTATAGCTGGGCTGACCATTGTTAGAGCAGTTGCAGCTCCAACAATAAGCGATTTTAATTTCATGATTTCCTCCGTTTATAATCAATTTTCATTAATTCGAATATATAGCTGACTTGCCGTCAAGTCATGAACAGCCGACAGCCTCTGGCCATCAATGTGGAAAAGGCCAGAGTCTCAATTTTTCCTTAATAATCCGCCATAACATCGCAAATCCATGGGGTTCCACAATAAGGAAAAATACAATTAGCGACCCTACAATGAGGAATTCAAAATGGGCCGCAATATCAACTGGCCAGCCCATTGAGCCAACCATAACGTTTTTAAGCACCACAGGCATAAGCACCAGAAAAGCTGCACCGGCAAGAGATCCAAAAATTGAGCCTAGTCCGCCAATGATTATCATAAACAAAACTAGAAAAGACTTTTGAATGCCGAAGACTTCGCCAACTTCAACGGCACCCAAAAACACGGAAAACAATAGTGCACCTGAAATGCCAACATAAAAAGAGGAGACGCCAAAAGCGGTCAGCTTTGCCATTAGTGGGTTCACTCCAATTATTTCTGCAGCAATATCCATATCTCTGATCGCCATCCATTTGCGCCCAAATGAACCGCGTGTCAGATTTCGGGCAATTAAGGCTAGAACTGTCAAGAAGGAAAGGCAGACCAAATACACAGCCTCTGGTGAGGAATTGGGTCCAGAAATGATGATGCCTAGAAATTCCCTTTCTGGCGCATTTATTTGGCCTGTGGCAGTGTGGTTGTAAAACCACCCAACTTTGTTGAATAGCCAGACCAGAAAGAACTGCGCAGCTAATGTTGCAACAGCCAGATAAAAACCTTTGATCCGAAGGCTTGGGAGGCCAAATAAAATGCCCACCATGGCCGTAACACCGCCAGAAAGNACAATGCAGATTATTAAGTTCAAATCTGGGAAAGCTGTCATAAATTTATAACAAGCGTAGGCCCCCACGGCCATAAAACCGCCCGATCCTAATGAGACCTGACCGCAATAGCCGGTTAGGATATTAAGCCCAATTGCGGCAATGCCGAAAATAAGAAAAGGAAGCAAAATAGCTTTCGCCCAGTAATCATTAATGACAAGTGGTACAACAAAAAACGCAATTGCCAATGCTATAAAATAGGCAATCTTGTCAAAGCTAATAGGGAATGTCTGCTGGTCAGCAGCATAGGATGTTTTAAATTCACCAACTTCACGATAAAGCATCTTTGCTATACCCTCTCAATAATCTTTTCGCCAAAAAGGCCTTGAGGTCTGAACACTAGGAATATCAGGGCCAGCATGTAAGCGAACCAATTTTCTGTTGCACCACCGAGCAACGGCGCCCCAATTAAGAATTCAAACATTTTCTCACCAACGCCAATTATAAGCCCACCAACAATTGCTCCTGGAATAGAGGTAAAACCACCCAACATGAGCACAGGAAGGGCTTTTAAGGCAATTAGAGACAGCGAGAATTGTACCCCGGACTTTGCCCCCCACATAATGCCAGCCACAAGCGCAACAAAGCCGGCAATTGCCCAAACAATCACCCATATGCCCCGAAGAGAAATGCCAACTGACAAGGCCGCCTGATGGTCATCGGCAACTGCCCTCAAAGCCCGACCNGTTTTGGTGTATTGTGAAAACAAAACTAGTGAGGTAACTAACACGACAGCTATGACTGTTGCGTAGATATCCAGTGTATCTAGATAGAAGCCGNAGAACTCCTCACCTCCCAGAAATGCGGTGTTTTCCTCAATCCAGAAATTACCGCCTTGAGGGATACCAACATCTAGTCTCTTAACGTTTGAACCCCACATCAGATCGCCAAAACCTTCCATGAAATAGGCGAGCCCAATGGTTGCCATGAACAGGATTATTGGTTCCTGATTAACGAGATGTTTCAGAATTAGCCTTTCCACCAGAAAGGCGAATAACAGCATCATGCCAAGAGCAAAAAGAATTGCCAGAAAGGTAGGCATGGTCCAGCCGAAATGATGCACTTCTGTTCCAAATACAGCGTTGATTATATGTGCAAAGGGAATTTGACCTTGTTGAAAACCAACTAGTGTCATCGCTGCAAACAGAGCCATAATTCCCTGCGCATAATTGAAAATTCCTGATGCTTTGAAAATCAGAACAAAACCCAATGCGACCAGAGAATACATCACCCCAGCCATTAACCCGTTCAAAAACACCTCAACGCCATAATAAAATTCTGCTGGCATATCCTATCCCTCAGCTGAAAACCCTCTAAATTGCGCATTTTGTGGTTTGGGCGGTGTATTAGTCATGCGACACTCCCAGATANGCATCTATCACCGCCTGATTGCTCCGCACCTCATCAGGTGTGCCGTCACCGATTTTCCTGCCATAATCCATAACCACAACTCGGTCAGCCAAATCCATTACCACACTCATATCATGTTCAATCAGCGCTATGGTCGTGCCGAACTCCTCATTCACATCCAGAATAAAACGTGACATATCTTCTTTTTCCTCAACATTCATCCCGGCCATCGGCTCATCCAACAACAGCAATGACGGCTGTGCGGCAAGGGCACGGCCCAGTTCAACACGCTTTTGCAATCCATAAGGCAAACGGCCGACAGGTACTTTCCGAATGCTTTGTATTTCAAGGAAATCAACAATCCGTTCAACAAAAGCGCGGTTTTCAATTTCTTCTTTTTGCGCCTTCCCCCACCATAAGGCCTGTGCGAACATACCTGTCTTCATGTGAGTCAGGCGGCCTGTCATGATGTTGTCTAGAGTTGACATGCCCTTGAATAGGGCAATGTTTTGAAATGTGCGGGCGATGCCTTGATGCGCAATCTCATAGGGTTTGAGTGGTTTGCGCACTTCACCTTTATAAATCACGTGACCTTCCTGCGGGTGATAAAATCCGTTAATCACGTTCAGCATAGAGGATTTGCCAGCACCATTCGGTCCGATAATCGCTCTGATTTCGCCTTCACGGATATNAAAAGAAATGTCCTGAATGGCGACAACACCGCCAAAGCGCAGGGTAATGTTCTGCATTTCCATTACGGCGGGGCCAATAGCACGGCCATCTGCGGTAACATAACTATCTTGGGTGTCTAATGGGGCTGTTTTTTGGCTCATGCGGCGATCTCCCGTGCAGAGAAGATGACAGCGTTTTCGATTCTCAACGTGGCAGAGATTGACCCTGATGTGCCATCTTCGTATGTGACTTGCGTTTTTGTAAAGATTTCTGATTTGCCACCATACAGTGCATCAATCAGATCTTTAAACTTATCGTGAATCACGCGGCGGCGGACTTTGCGTGTCCTTGTAAGTTCGCCATCATCAGCATCCAACTCTTTATGCAGAATCAGAAATCTGTGAATTTGGCAACCAGACAGCATTTCATCTGCGGCTACATTCCTGTTTATCTCGTTAATATGGCTTTGAACCATTTTGTAAACGTCCGGGTTGCCAGCCAGTTCTTGATAGGATGAATATGNTATATTATTTCGCTCTGCCCAGTTGCCAACAGCCTGAAGGTCAATATTGATGAAGGCTGTGCACATATCTCTGTCCGCCCCGAACACAACAGCNTCTAAGATAGTGGGATAGAACTTTAGCTTGTTTTCAACATATTTAGGAGCAAATAAGCGGCCATCTTTCATTTTGCCAACATCTTTGGCTCTGTCAATAATCCGCAGATGGCCCGTATCTTTTTCCATAAAGCCTGCATCCCCTGTTGCAACCCATCCGTGCTTGTCTTTTGTTTCTTTAGTACTCTTAGGATTCTTGAAATATTGAACAAATGTTCCAGGTGACCGGTAGAATACTTCTCCGCTATCCGAAATTTTGATTTCAACCCCAGGCGAGGGGACGCCAACAGTATCCGAGCGAACCTGCCCATCGGGTTGCTGAGTGATGAATACGCTGGCTTCTGTTTGGCCATAAAGCTGCTTTAGATTTATACCCAGTGACCGATAGAAACTAAAAATCTCAGGACCAATTGCTTCTCCTGCGGTATATCCAACCCGCACTTTGCTAAGGCCAAGGGTGTTTAGTAATGGGCCATATATAAGCAATCGGCCAAGCCAATATTTCAGCCTGTCTGATGCGCTGATTGCATGCCCGTCCAGAATATTGCCCCCCACCTTTTGGGCATGGTCCATAAAATAATGAAACAGGGACTGTTTGAATTTCCCAGCATCTTCCATTCTGATCAAAACATTTGTCAGAACGCCTTCAAAATAGCGGGGTGGGGCAAAAAAGTAGCTCGGCCCAATTTCACGCAGGTCATGCTGCATGGTTTCGGTGCTTTCAGGGCAGCACACACAGAATCCTGTCCACATAGCTTGACCAATCGAAAAGATGAAGTCGCCAACCCAGGCCATCGGCAAGTAGGCCAGAACGGAATCATTTACACTCAATTTGTCAAAGTCAGAAGAAGCTTCAGCTGTTTTAATAATGTTGTCATTTGACAGCACCACGCCCTTGGGTTGGCCAGTTGTTCCGGAGGTGTATAGCATTGCACATGTGTTCGCGCCTGTCTGCGCTGCTTCACGCTTAGCTAAATCAGCTTTCTGTTTTTGAGTTGCGTTTTCACCGGCAGCCTGAACATCTAGGTAATTATACAGCCGGCTACGGTCATATTTGCGCATGCCGCCTTCATCCAGAAAAATGACACCTTTCAATTCTGGCAGCTTGTCCTGAATTTCAAGAACTTTATCTACCTGTTCTTGATCCTCTGCAAATATGTAGCGGGCAGAACAATGCGACAACACGTAGGCAATTTCATCAGCAACAGAATCTTGATAAACAGGCACAGGAACAGCCCCGTTAGTTTGCGCTGCTATCATCGCCCAGTAAAAATAAGGCCTGTTCCGCCCCAGCAACGCAACATGGTCACCAGGTTTAAGGCCGATTATCAGGAGTCCCGCTGCTAATTTGTTGATTTCATTCGCAGCTTCTGCCCAGCTCCAGCTTTGCCAAATGCCAAACTCTTTTTCCCGGTAGGCTGGTTTGTCAGCATAATGTTCTACATTAAAAGCCAGAAGACGTGGTACAGTATCACGTCTTGCTGCGCTGGTTTCAGCTGCTGCCACGGCATCCTCCCTAAATCTTTACCTTATAGCTGGTTTGTCCCAACTCTATTTGTAAAACACGAGTGTACAAAACCTTTTCGCGCTTGCAAGCCGTCTTCCTGTTTTTTTTCATTTTTTCTCATGCCTGCCTGGCCGCCATAAGCCATTTTTTGTTCAGTTGTTCCAACTCCGATTTATTGAACTGATCAGCTACCAGCCAGTATCGGCCATCTGCAACAAAATAGCCCAGCCGGTGTTCTGTCTGCAAACAGTCTTCGACCATTTTTGTATCAATGATAGGGAGGGGAGTTGACGGGTGAGATTTATGCGGACTTTTGCGCGGAAAGATAAGGCGTGAAGGGCTATTTGATAAATTGAAGACAACACAATTCTGGCGTGCAGCAAGGCACAGGAATCGTGCGGAGCTGCCTTCAAGAGATGTTAACGAAATATCTTCACGTAAAGGGTCAGGGGTNCCTGTGCCATAAAAATGCGTGGGTCCCGTTTCTGGATAATGCATATCACAGCCGATGAAACAAATCTCATCCGGTACATATTCTCTCAAGACCCAATAGGCAGCTGTATAGGCCATTGTGCCGCCTGCATATACAAAACCGCCATAGTGATTCTGCGCGGGCACAAAATGAGTCTCATCAATCAGCCGCTGGCCTGTAGCCAATTTTTCTGGTAGCCGGTCTGATGGAAAATCATAAGGATATACCATATCAGTCCAGTTTTCGNTGACGCGCCAGGCATTGTTGATTACCACGATCTTGTCGAATTTAGATAGATGCCAACTCCGCACCTCAGTCGCATTGGGACCGGAGCCAATAATCAGGATACGTTGCGTTTTTGAAGAGGCTGTAAGTCTTGCCATGGGGATCTATGTTTTTATGAATTATAACAACAACAAAATTGCGTCGATGTTAGGGAGATAAAACATAATTGGCGGGACGGTGGCTGCCTTAATTCTGGTTCTGTGTATTTAGCGTTTAAGCCTCATTTAATTCATGACGAAAGGACGCCCTCCCATGTGAAGGGCAGACCTCTCCGACATCTTTAACAGAGGCGTTACGATAAATTGAGCCGATTATTCGGCTTTCANGTTGACAGCGGATGATTTTCCGTTTTTGCCCTCTTCCANCTCATATGAAACCTGCTGGCCTTCATTCAGACCGCTCATTCCTGCAGCTTGTACAGCAGAGATATGGACAAAAACATCAGAACCCTGTTCATCAGGTTCGATAAAACCATAGCCCTTNGTGGCATTAAACCACTTAACTTTTCCAGTACTCATGATTTTCCCTTTGAGACTTGTGTTAAGGATAGCGTCAAATCCAATTAAGAAAATCCGGCCGTCCAGCCTGTTACTTAACAGGTTATTTCTGGTATTAAAGATTTTTGGCTCAGTGTCTAGAAAATATTTTGATAAAGTGCTTACTAAAATATATGTTTGCCATGGGCAAATATGTCGGAAGTCATTGTTTTCAGATTGAATTTATTGAAAATTTAAGCAGTTATTAGTGAATAACGTTGCTGAGTTGCATTTTGCGCATTCCTTTTAACTACTTCAAAGTGAGCATGCTGCTTCTTTCGCAAGTCATCTCAACAGGTCTATCAATGAGAATAACTCCTTGGGCTTTTAGGTTGTTTAAAACCAGATTCAACTGCCTAATTTGAGCGACGCAAGTGGGGCCATCTGCAAAGGATAAGCCGACGTTATAAGTATTTTTGAAACCACTAACTACCTCTACAACCGCCACAGCTTCGATAGTTGGTTCACTGCTTGCAGATATTTCTGTTGTGGATGTTCCGATTAAACAACCGATACCAATCAAGAATAAGACCTTATTAAAGTGATTTGTTTTTCTTACAGGTGATGAGTTTATGTTTTGCATTTTTTTGGCCTTTTTTTTACGAGGGCTAGTGACCGACCTCGTTTCATACACGAACGTATCTAGACATCATTGGGACAATAGCTGCCTCTCAGTAAACGACAGGTTTGGCTTTAAGTAAATTGCAGATGAACAAAATTTTTGCAAAAGCAAATAAATTAATCAATTTCATTTAAGTTTTCTCATTTTGAACAGTCAAATATGGAAATTCTGTAGGTTAAATTTTCTACTGAGGTGTGTTTTGGTCTGCCTCCAGAAATTTGAAGCGAATCGTAAAAAATTATGTCAGACCCCAAAATTAATGGTAAATTTTCTTTTTGCCCTTTAAGAAGTGTCGTTTTAGGTTTTTAGTTTTTCAGTCAGGAAGTTGAAATCCTTTGAATGCTA
>PADU01000025.1 GCA_002700485.1 SAR116 cluster bacterium
CTCCAACCAACAGTTTTGCGATTGCTATGCATATGCAAGGCACCCCCCGAACGATGCAGGAAAACCCTAAATATGGCTTCGCCCCAATAGAGGTTTTTGACGCGCTGGCGTGCCATATTGATCGACTGGTGGCTGCTGGCCTGCCCCAATCCCATATCGCAGTTGACCCAGGCTTTGGCTTTGGCAAAACACCTGCCCATAATGCAGAAATGATTAGGTGGACTAGCTTGTTTCACGGGCTGGGTGTGCCGGTATTGTTTGGCTTTTCGCGCAAATCCTCCATCCCCAAACTGGCCGCTTTAGGTGGGTATGACAGGGGCTATGGGGCGTCACCTGATGAACGGCTGGGTGGTAGCTTAGCCCTCACCCTTGCTGCCACTGCACAGGGCGCGCAGATTATCCGCACCCATGATGTGGCAGACACAGTTCAGGCGGTGGCGGTGCAAAAGGGGTTGGGCTAGGAGCACTCCTCAGTAATAATAAAGAAGTTTATTCTTCTCACCCCCAATTTCTGGACAGGTGGACTTAGTCCGGCCTATATTCAGCACCAGTGTGAACATTAAAATAGACAGGGCAGAAGAGAAGGACAGCTTAACCTATGGCAGGGATTTTTGGCACAGACGGGGTGCGCGCACGTATCAATACCGGCTCGATGCGGGCAGAGTCTGTGGTCAGGCTGGCGCTGGCAGCAGGCCGCTGGTTTGCGGATAAAACAGCAGATGACGGACGGATGACTCGCCCAATGGTGGTGATTGGCAAAGATACCCGACTATCTGGCTATATGCTGGAATCCGCCCTGGTGGCTGGCTTTACCTCTATCGGGATTAACTGCCGGCTGCTTGGCCCTGTGCCAACCGCGGCTGTGTCTTATCTGACCCACTCACTGAGAGCAGATTTTGGGGTGATGATTTCTGCCTCACACAACCCGCATCACGATAACGGGATAAAGCTCTTCGGACCGGATGGGTATAAGCTGGATGATGCAATTGAAGAAGACATTTCAGCCCTAATGCGTGGGTCTATCGCGCTGGCACCGCCAGATGGGCTGGGCCGGGCGCGCCGAATTGTAAATTCTGCTCAGCGTTACATGGAATTTGCCAAAGCTACTTTTGATACCGCCCAGTCTCTGGCGGGGATGCGTATTGTGGTGGATTGTGCGCATGGGGCCGCATATAGCACCGCCCCTAACACGCTGGTTGAATTAGGGGCAGACATTTTACCGTTAGGCGTTGCCCCTGACGGGCTAAATATTAATCTGAATTGCGGAGCAACCGAGCCATCAGCTATGGCGAAAGCAGTTGTGGAATCCGGGGCGGCACTGGGTATCTGTCTTGACGGGGATGCCGACAGACTGATCCTGGCAGATGAGCAGGGGCAGATCCGTGATGGTGATCAGATTCTGGCAACCCTAGCGCTGGACGCAGCAGAACAGGGCACACTTCACGGGCCAGTTATTGGCACTGTGATGAGCAATTTGGGCCTGGAGACGTTGCTAGCTAAGCATAATATAGGCTTTGAAAGGGCGGCGGTGGGGGACCGCTATATCTATGAACGTATGGTCAAAACAGGCAGCAACTTGGGAGGAGAGCCGTCCGGTCATGTTTTGCTACCCCAGCTGACCCGCACCGGTGACGGGCTAATCGCGGCCCTTCAAATCTTATCGGTTATCTGTCGGACAGGAAAACCTGCCTCTGAGTTGCTGTCCTGCTTTACGCCAATACCGCAGAGACTGGTTAACCTAAGAGATATAGATATGGCTGTTCTGAGCGATAAGCGGGTCACAGCGCAGGTCGCTGCAGTCGAGGCAGAGCTGGGCGGTCAAGGGCGCGTGCTGCTGCGCCCATCGGGTACAGAACCGCTGATCCGTGTAATGGTGGAAGCGGTTGATAAAGCTCGCCTCGATGCCGCCATAGACAAGCTGGTCACTGTGTTGAAAACCGCCTCTCAGGAGTAGGGGCGGCCTGCCAGTTATACTTTTTCCCACATTTTCTCGTGTCGTGTTCTTGACATTTTATGGCGGCTCACCATTTAACAATTTGGGTTGCTGTCCCCCAACGGATAGTCACATTTTGATAGAGGTTCGCCATGTCGCCGCGCACTAGGCCGTTGTCCCCGCAATTTTCATCTGGGCCAACAAAGAAATTTACCGGCTGGACCCCTGCTCATATCGATGATGCCGCGGTCGGTCGCTCGCATCGCGCAAAAGAGCCCAAAGCCAAAATAAAGTCTGCTATTGACCGTATGTCTGCTTTGCTAGACCTGCCTGACGATTATCGCCTGGGTATTGTGCCTGCATCAGATACAGGCGCGGTTGAAATGGCCATGTGGTCTGTCTTAGGCGCATGTGGCACAGATATCCTGGCCTGGGAATCCTTTGGCAAGACATGGGTGAAGGACGCCACTCAACAATTAAAACTTGAGGATTGCAGGATATTTGATGCAGATTGGGGTGACTTGCCTGACCTTGCTGAAGTCGATTTCAGTCGTGATGTTCTGTTTACCTTTAATGGAACAACCTCGGGTGTACGGTTGCCAGATACAAACTGGATNCCTAATAACCGCGAAGGGCTTACGATTGCTGATGCCACATCTGCCTGTTTTGCCATGCAGATGGACTGGACCAAGCTGGATATCACGACTTTCAGCTGGCAGAAATCACTTGGCGGGGAAGCTGGGCATGGGGTAATTATCCTCTCGCCACGGGCNGTCGCACGTCTTGAAAGCTACAGCCCGCCTTGGCCTATACCGAAGATTTTTCAACTGACCAAAGGCGGCAAGCTTGTCGAGGGGATTTTCCGCGGCGATACGATCAATACGCCGTCCCTGCTCTGTGTGGAGGATCTGCACTCTGCGCTTGACTGGGCTGAGGCACAAGGCGGCCTGTCTGGTCTAATAAGCCGATCGGAGGCCAATTTAAGTGTGGTGCAGGATTTTGTGGCTGGGTCTGACTGGTGCGGTTTCCTATGCAGCGATGTGGCAAATTTGTCCTCTACTTCTATATGCCTGAAGCTGGTTCACCCAGATGTAGTAGCACTTAGCGCGGATAAACAGGCCGCCCTTGCCAAACAGATGGTGTCTATGTTGGCAAATGAGGGCGTTGCCTATGATATCGGCGCCTACCGTACGGCTCCTGCCGGTTTGCGTCTGTGGGGTGGGCCAACCGTTGATGCTGAAGATATGGCTGCGCTGATGCCTTGGCTGGACTGGGCATTTGACCATGCGCGCAAACAACAGAATTAGAGAAAAGAGGAAAATAATGACAAAAGTGCTGATTAGTGACAAGCTGGCCCCGGCCGCAGCAGACATCTTCCGCGATGCTGGCATTTTGGTTGATGTAAAGCCTGGCCTAAGCCCGGAAGAGCTGGGTGAGATTATCGGCGATTATGACGGTCTGGCAATCCGGTCCGCAACAAAGGTTACGCTTGAATTGCTGGAAAAGGCCCCCCGGCTGAAAGTGGTTGGCCGTGCAGGGATTGGTGTTGATAATGTTGATATTGCCGCAGCGACAGCGGCTGGCGTAGTAGTTATGAATACGCCCTTTGGCAATGCGGTGACAACAGCAGAACACGCGATTTCTATGTTGTTAGCTCTCGCCCGTCAGATCCCCCAGGCACATATGTCAACAACCGCCAGCAAGTGGGAAAAATCAAAATTCATGGGCACAGAAATCTCTGGAAAACGGCTGGGTATCATCGGCTGTGGGAATATCGGCGCGATTGTCGCTGACCGGGCGCAGGGTTTGAGAATGAAAGTGATGGGCTATGATCCGTTTCTGACGGATGAGCGGGCCAAAAAGCTGGGCATTGAAAAAGTTGAACTTGATGAGCTGCTGGAAAAGTCGGATTTCATTTCGCTTCACACGCCATTGACAGATGCAACAAGGAATATCATATCCGCTGATGCGCTTAACCGCACAAAGAAAGGTGTGCGAATCGTAAACTGCGCACGTGGCGGTCTGGTGGATGAAAATGCCCTTTTGGCGGCACTAGTCTCTGGACATGTTGCCGGGGCGGCGCTGGATGTTTTTGCACACGAACCTGCAAAAGATAATCCTTTATTTGCAGCAGAAAATTTCATTGCCACTCCACATTTAGGGGCCAGCACGGTTGAAGCACAGGAGAAGGTCGCCCTGCAGGTGGCTGAACAGATGGTAGATTATCTGATGACCGGTGCGATTACTAATGCCATAAATATGGCATCTGTAACAGCAGAGGAAGCCCCGTTGCTGAAACCCTATATGAGGCTTGGCGGCCTGTTAGGCCGGTTCTTAGGCCAGTTGGATACAGAAGGGCTGACTGCGGTGAAGCTGGAATTTGAGGGCAAGGCTGCTGGCCTGAATGACCAGCCGATACTGGCATCCGCACTTGCCGGCGTGTTAGGCCCTAAAATGGATTCGGTGAATATGGTAAACGCTGCTGCACTGGCCCATAGTCATGATATTGCTGTGGCCACTGTGCGTCACGACAGACGCTGTGATTATGAGAGCCTACTGCGCCTCACTCTAAGCTATAAAGCAGGGGAGCGGATGGTCTGTGGCACGCTGGTTGGCGGCGATAAGGCCCGCCTTGTTGAAGTGCAGGGAATTTCTGTTGAATCAGCCTTCACTGAAAACATGCTATATCTGCGCAATTATGACAAGCCTGGCTTTATCGGTGCACTGGGCAGCATGATGGGTGAGCTAGGTGTCAATATTGCAACCTTTCATCTGGGCCGGAAGGAAGCTGGTGGTGAGGCCGTGGCACTAATTGAAATTGACGGGTCCGTGACTCATGACACATTACAGTCCATTCGGGCTATGCCTCAGGTTGTTCGCGCAGATTATCTGCAGTTTTCAGCCTGATCGACTTGCTCATCTGCGGCAAACACGATAAAAGATAGGGAATTTGTGTTGCTCCGCTTTTTGAGGATGTAAACGGTGGTGCGGCCTTATAGCTTTTTAGGTTTAATGTTCTGTACTTTTGGCCGAGTGGGTGCTTATGTCATCATCTGACCGATCTGACCATCCCAAATCTGAAGTGGTTGTGATGTCAGCTCGATCTGCCGGGGCTGGCGATGCAAGTGAGGGGCTGCTGCCTTCTGGTCTGACAGATCTTCTTGCCCCGCAGGCGGAACAGGATGCAAAAGCTGTGGAAGCGGTCTTATCCAGTTTTGCTGCATTTGGCTATCAGCGCATAAAACCGCCACTTGTGGAGTTTGAGCAGACCCTGCTGGCTGAAGGACTGGGAGCTGCGCTGGCTGAACAGACTTTCCGCCTTCTTGACCCGATATCACGGCGGATGATGGCGCTGCGTTCGGATATGACCGCCCAGATTGCCCGCATTGCCGGAACTAGACTGGCCCGTTATCCCCGGCCATTGCGTCTTGCTTATGGGGGTGAAGTGATGCGGGTGGTCCCGGATGTGCTGAACCCGGAACGCCAGCTGATGCAGGCAGGGGCTGAAATAATTGGCCGGGATGACAAGCAGGCTGCTGCGGAAATTATTTTGCTTGGCGTGCGTGCCCTGAATCAGGCTGGGATTTTGGACGTGACGATTGACTTGGGGCTGCCCTGCNTGGCTGAGGCGGTTCTNGGAGATGAGCTTACGGCTATGGACGCNGCTGTCAAAGATNAGATGTTCAGGGCNATTTCAGATCGNGATATCACCAGATTAACAAAACTGCCGCTTAAGGCTGCGCCACATCTAGCGGAAATNATNGATGCGTCTGGCGCGGCTGCAAACAGGCTGGCGNAGGTGGCCAAAATACTGCCAGATGCCGCAGCCGAACAGCTGTCAGGACTGATTGATATCGCTACCAGCCTGAACGGGTTGCTTCCTGATATTGCAATCACACTGGATCCACTAGATATGCAAGGTTATGGTTATCACACTTCGGTAAGTTTTTCGGTCTTTGGGGCAGGGCTGAAAGGCGCGATTGCTAGAGGTGGAGCCTATGTGACAGGATATGATGAGAAAGCGATGGGCCTGTCTGTCTTCATGGAACGTGTACTGCGCAGCCTGCCTACCCCGCCGCAGACCCCTGTTATTTACATTCCGGCAACTGTTGGCCTAGCCGCAGGGCTGCAGCTTGTTGAGCGTGGCCGCCACGTGCTGTATGGCACAAAGGGTGCTAAGGCTGAGGCTGAGGCAAAAGCTTTGAACTGCGCCTTCATCCTGCGCGAAGCGGGTGGCATGCCGGAAAAGCTGTAACCTTATTATTTTTGACCAATCTATTCATAATCAGCAGAAAGACAAACAGATGACGAATGTGGCCGTGATTGGGTCTCAGTGGGGCGATGAAGGCAAAGGCAAAATTGTAGACTGGCTGTCTGAACGCGCCGATATGGTGGTCCGTTTTCAGGGTGGTCATAATGCCGGACACACGCTGGTCATTGAGGGTGTAGAATATAAATTGTCTCTGCTGCCCTCAGGGATTGTACGGCCGGGTAAGAGGTCTGTAATTGGCAATGGAGTGGTAGTTGACCCTGTCGCGCTGTTATCTGAGATCAAAACCATCCGCGAACAGGGCGTTGCGGTCAGCCCGGATAATTTGGTGGTCTCAGAGAGTGTGTCGCTGATCCTGCCTGTGCATGTTCGTGTTGATCAGGCGCGTGAGGCGGCTGCATCTGGGAAAACCAAAATCGGCACTACCGGCCGTGGTATTGGCCCGGCTTATGAAGACAAGGTGGCGCGACGCGGCATCCGGCTTGCTGACTTGCGTGATGAAGCGCATTTGCGGGACCGCTTGGCCCGTCTGGCCGCCCATCATAATGTCTGGCTATCCGCCGCAGGCGAAGAGCCGGTATCAGCTGGTCAGATGGTAGATGATTTGTTGGCGATAGCCCATGAACTGCTGGCCTATGCAGGGCAAAGCTGGCGCGAGCTGGCCGAAGCGCAAAGCCAGCATAAGCTCGTCCTGTTTGAGGGCGCGCAGGGGATTATGCTGGATATTGACCATGGCACCTATCCGTTTGTGACCTCTTCCAACACTGTGGCAGGCCAGGCTGGAACAGGGGCGGGCACAGGTCCGGGGTCTGTTGGCTTTGTGCTGGGTATCACAAAGGCTTATACCACGCGGGTGGGCTCCGGCCCTTTCCCNACTGAGGATTTTGCCAAAGATGGTGAGCGTATGGGGGAGCGGGGGCGCGAGTTTGGCACTGTTACTGGGCGCAAACGCCGTTGTGGCTGGTTTGATGCGGTGATGGTGCGCCAGGCTGGNCTGACCGCTGGGATTACCGGCATGGCCCTNACCAAGCTGGATGTGCTGGACGGGTTTGACAGGTTAAAGATTTGTGTGGGCTATGACTGTTGTGGAGAACGNCTGAATTANTTCCCGTCAAATTCCACTGACCAAGCGGCCTGTNCACCNGTCTATGAAGAAATGCCNGGCTGGCAGGAAAGCACTTATGGTGCGCGCACATGGGCCGATTTGCCGGCCAATGCGCTGAAATATATCCGCCGTGTGGAAGAGCTNACTNGGATTCCGGTCGCGCTGCTGTCCACCAGCCCTGAACGTGATGATACTATAATGGTGAAAGATCCATTCANCAGGTAAGNGGGGGATGTTCACCTGTTATTGGTTTGTTTCAAAAATCATTCAAGCGTCTGTGGCAGGCAGTAATTTCATCTCGTCGGCTTTAGCTAGTACCGCTTGTGAGAGTTTTTCAAATGCGCGAACTTCAATTTGGCGGATGCGCTCACGGCTAACGCCAAATTCNACAGCCAGCTNTTCCAGCGTGAGTGGCGGTTCGGTAAGGCGGCGGGCTTCGATAATGCGCATTTCCCTGGTGTTCAGGCACTGCATTGCATCCCGCATCAAACCCTGGCGCTTATCCAGTTCTTCTGTTTCAGCAAAGTAAGCTTCCTGATCAGGACGCTCATCTTCTAACCAGTCCTGCCATTCAGCCCCTTCTTCTCCAGGGGCATTGACCATTGGTGTGTTCAATGATTGATCGCCGCCGGACATGCGCTGATTCATTGAAATCACATCTTTTTCGGCGACATTCAGCTCATCTGCGATATGAGTGACATCTTCTGGTTTTAGATCGCCGCGGTCAATCGCGCCAATCTGGCCTTTAATGCGGCGCAGATTAAAAAACAGCTTTTTTTGTGAGGCGGTGGTGCCAATTTTCACCAGTGACCAAGAGCGCAGCACATATTCCTGAATAGAGGCCTTTATCCACCACATTGCATAGGTAGCTAGGCGAAAGCCCTTATCCGGATCAAATTTCTTGACCGCATGCATCATGCCCAGATTGCCTTCTGAGATCAGATCAGCCACTGGCAGGCCATAGCCGCGATAGCCCATCGCAATTTTAGCCACCAGACGCAGATGGCTGGTGACCAGCTTATGGGCCGCGTCTACATCACCGCGTTCAGCAAAAGATCGTGCCAACATATATTCCTCATCCGCTTCCAACATGGGAAAGGCGCGGATCTGTTCCATATAACGGGACAGGCTGCCCTCTGGGGTCAGGGCAGGGATTACAGCATTGCGAGTCATTTAGGNTCCTCTTAACCNATTTACTAATATATGGGTATTATTTACCTATCTGTAAAGAGGTACAGGAATATGGCAGAGATGGCTAAAAAGGCCACGCTGTTGGAAAAAATTCAGACAGAAGGGTGTTGGGCCATGAAGCTTACGTCTCGGGCGCGGGCGGCAACGGCTGCTTCAATTCTAGTCAGAAGCGCAGCCATATCAGAAGGGAGTGGGCTGGTCAGGTCGATCTGCAAACCAGATACCGGATGGGCAAAAGACAGGCTAGCGGCATGCAGGGCTTGGCGTGGAAAGCTGCGCAGGGCTGACAGGGCGTCCCGGCTGAGCGTATCAGGCATCTGCCCCGCCCGTTTCGGCTTGCCATAGAGCGGGTCACCCATCACGCCATGGCCGATATGGGCCATATGCACGCGAATCTGGTGGGTGCGACCTGTTTCTAGTTGGCACTCAATCAGGCAGCCGAAAGGCGGCAGATCCCGTAGGGTTTTATAGTGGGTGACAGCATNGCGACCGCNGGCCTGGACNGCCTGNCGTTTGCGGTCAACTNGATGNCGGGCNAGGGCGGCGTCTATTGTATCGGCTCTGTTTGCGGGCAGTCCCCAGATCAGGGCCTNATAGCGCCGGTCNAGGTCATGCGCGGCAAACATCTCTGTTAGTCTGGCATGGGCACGGGCTGTCTTGGCAGCAATCATGACGCCTGATGTATCCTTATCCAGCCTGTGGACGATGCCTGGCCTTGCGACCCCGCCAATACCAGTCAGGCTTGCCCCGCAATGATACAGCAGCGCATTGACCAATGTGCCGGCCTCTGCCCCCGGAGCTGGATGCACCACCATGCCGGCAGCTTTGTTTACAGCGATCAAATCCTCATCCTCATATAAGATATCAAGCGGCAGCATTTCAGGCTGGGGCAGGGCAGGGGTAGCATCTTGCAGCGTCAGGCTATAATCTGCTCCGGCAGTGACCTTTGCTGACGGGTCTATCAGCACCTGTCCATTGCAGCGGAGCGAGCCTTGCTGAATAAGTGCCTTCAGGCGCGAGCGCGAGAGGTCATCACGGGCAAGCGTATCAGCCAGCCATCTGTCCAGTCGTGTTCCAGCGTGTTCAGTATCTGCAGTGAGGGTCATAGTCTCGCTCATCTTCGAGGCCTTTACGGGGTTGGGGGTTTTCGACTTGTCGCTTGGCTTGTTGGTCAGGACAGTTTAAAACGGACAACAGTCAGCCGTAAACTGTAGACGGAGGAATTATTGGNCAGGATTGAAACAGAGACATCTGCTNAAGAGGCNTCTCAACAGGTTGAAAAGCAGGTTTTGCCGCTGATGTCTGCCCGTACTGTTCGCTTGCTGAAACTCTCTATCATCGTGATGACTTTTTTGATCGCCGCAGGGCTGGTCGCNCTTGCATATGGCATGAAGCAGCAGATAAACAAGTTGGCTGCCAAAGCTCCTGTAGGTGAATTGGTGAAATTCACCCTTCCCAAAGGGGCTGAATTGCGCACGATTGCTGCGGCNGNTGAGGATGGGTCTGTATGGCTGCATCTTGATACAGAAAACGGGCAGCCGATGTTATTGCTGGTCAGTGCCAAAGGTCATTTGGTCAGGACCNTATCTCTGAAATGAGGCGGGATAAGGCGGACAGGCTCGCAGCTAAATAATCTTCAAAGGGCAGGTTGGCCAGACCATCTACCGGATAGTTATTGACAAAAGGCAGGCCGTAATACCGCATTAGAAACAGTAAAAAAGCCGCATAAAGACTGCGGGCAGCTGGCGTCAGCACAGCGGGCGTGACCAGCCGTAACAGACGGATCACAATGTCTGTCAGCTGCACATAACTAAGCAAGGCCCGTATAGGTGGATTGTCGCCAAATAAGACCATCACAGCAAAACGCACAAGCACCCCCCACATCAGGACGGCAAAGACAGCGTCAATCAGCACTTTCCATAAAGGCAGAGGTAACAGACCGAAAAAGGTGAAGCTTGAAAAATCGAAAAAGGACATTGCCTGCTGGGTATAGTGAGGGTTGATGAAAAAACCAATATGAGAATAGCAAAATCAGCCTGAATAGGCTATTTAAGAGATCAGAAATTTTAGCCATCCAAGCCAGCCAGAAGGAAGTGTCAAACAATGGCAAGCACACAATATGTTTATACAATGCAACGCTTAGGTAAAGCTTACCCAGGCGGCAAGGAAGTGTTGAAAGATATCAGCCTGTCATTTTTGCCCGGGGCAAAGATCGGGGTCCTAGGTCTGAATGGTGCGGGCAAATCAACCCTGCTGAAAATCATGGCTGGTGTCGAAACCGACTTCAGCGGCGAAGCCTGGCCAGCAGATGACATAAATATTGGGTATCTGGCACAGGAACCAGAACTGGATTCCAGCATGGATGTTGCTGGCAATGTGCTGTCTGGAATGGGTGAAGCTAAGCAGCTTGTTGACCGGTTCAATGATGTCAGCGCCCGCTTTGCTGAAGAGATGAACGATGATGAGATGAATAATCTGATTGNAGAGCAAGCTGATTTACAGGAAAAAATTGATGCAATTGATGGTTGGGATTTAGAACGAAAGGCCGAGATCGCAATGGATGCGCTGCGGGTACCAGATGGCGGCGCAGATGTTACAAAACTGTCAGGGGGCGAGCGCAGACGGGTGGCGTTATGCAAGCTGTTGTTAAGTGCACCGGATATGCTGCTTTTGGATGAGCCGACAAACCACCTGGATGCAGAATCAGTCGCTTGGTTACAGCGGTTTTTGCATGACTTTCCAGGTACAGTGGTCACCATCACGCATGACAGATATTTTCTGGATGAGGTTGCAGGATGGATTCTTGAATTGGATCGTGGTCAGGGGATTCCTTATCAGGGAAATTATTCAGGCTGGCTTGAGCAGAAGCAGAAGCGTCTTGAGCAGGAGGGACGAGCTGAGGACTCACGGGTGAAATCATTGTCCCGCGAGCTGGAGTGGGTGCGCTCGGCGCCAAAGGCTCGCCAGTCAAAATCCAAAGCTAGGCTGAATGCTTATGAAAAGCTGCTGGAACAGGATCGTGAACAGCGCAATGAAACCACAAAAATTGCTATCCCTGCCGGCCCGCGTCTTGGTGATATCGTGATTGAAGCTGATGGTCTTGAAAAAGGATTTGGCGAAAAACTTTTGTTTGAGGGGGTGGATTTCAGATTGCCTCCTGGCGGCATTGTCGGTGTGATCGGGCCTAATGGTGCAGGTAAATCAACTCTGTTTAAGCTGCTGACCAGTCAGGAAAATCCGGATAAGGGTGATTTGCGGCTCGGTGAGACCGTGAAACTCGGTTATGTGGATCAATCCCGGGATGATCTGGATGACAGTAAAACAGTTTGGGAGGTGATCTCCGACGGTCTAGATGAGCTAGAACTAGGCAAAAGAACAATGCCGTCCCGGGCTTATGTCAGCCTGTTTAATTTTAAGGGCAGCGACCAGCAGAAACGTGTTGGCCAGTTGTCCGGCGGTGAGCGTAACCGTGTGCACCTAGCGCGGATGCTAAAGAGCGGGGCAAATGTGCTTTTGCTTGACGAGCCGACAAATGATCTAGATGTCGATACGCTGAGGGCATTGGAAGAAGCCCTGCTAGACTTTGCTGGCTGTGCTGTTGTCGTTAGTCACGACAGATGGTTTCTTGACCGGATAGCTACCCATATTCTGGCCTTTGAAGGGGATAGTCATGTGGAGTGGTTTGAGGGCAATTATCAGGCATATGAGGAAGACAAAAAACGTAGACTGGGTGCGGATGCAGCGCAGCCAAAGCGGATAAAGTACAAGCCGATATCCCGATAAGAAAATTAGCAGGCCATATCTGCAGGCAAGCTGTTTATGTTAATTTGGCTGCTGGTTTTTCAGTTGTTCCTGAAGCGCTTCGATCAGGGCGCTAAACCGGCCAGCATTGCGCCGGATAAGAGTCGTGTTTTCATCCTGCTGTGTCTTCAGCATCGAGATATTTTCAACCTCTATGTCAAAAATTTTTGCTGGCTTATCTGGCCGCGCAACGATCCGCCAGAAGATTTCAACATCAGGAAATTCACCTGATTTGTCGTGAATGATACCTCCAACAAGGATTAGCTTATCACCTTTCGTATTTGTGGTTGTTGGTTTGAATTCGAGGTCTCTCAACTTGTGGAACTGCTCATTTGCCTGATTCAGAAAGACTAACCGGAATAATTTCGTATACTCAGATTTTTCAGAGTCTGAAGCCACACGCCAATACTGCCCAACAGAAAACCTTGTTATGGCATCGACATCAAAGTAGACATCAACCAACTTATCAAGGACCTGCCTATTATCCTTATATGTCATATCGGCCTGTGAACTGGTCTGTTCAAGCTCCGTTATCAAGGCTTTAACAAGATTTTCAGCTTCTGACACCCTGTCATTTGCGCNTGCAGTTCCTCCAGCGCAAGCCAACAGCATTATGGCTGAAAAGGCCGCAGTTTTTNCTTTTAAAAGGGATTTTTNCAGGTGAGTCATTNTTATTNCCTCAGACAGCTTATTCCGTGAAAAAGGTTTCGAATTCATCCAAGTCATCCTTCAGCTCGCCTTTGGGCAGATTGTCCTGCAACAATTTATCACGTTGTTGGTAATAGGCAGAGCGGGCCCGCGCATAGGCATCAAGGCTGTTATTTTTTACATCATTGATGGTATCAAAATGCGTGGCCCTGAAGGATATGGCGTTGATGATTGGTAATGTGGTTCGAGCATCTGATGCTGTTTTTCCACTGAATGCGCCGAGCGGATTAATAACCATATCCATAACCCGTCCACTTGCAGACCGGACGGTATTACTGCCTAGAAAGGGCACCACTAGATACGGGCCTTGGTCCATACCTGCAGAGGTCAGTGTCTGGCCAAAATCTTCGCGTTTTGGCTGGTCCTCACCTTCCATCAAGTCAACAAAACCAAAAGTCAGACCATTCACCAGAAAGTTCAGGCTGGCCAACGCGGCATTTTCAAATTTACCCTGCAGGGCTGAATTGACGGCCGTTAGGGGCATTCCCGCCCAGGACACATAATTGCTTACGCCTCTCTGAACAGGTTCAGGGGCTGTTTTTCTGTAAAGATTCGCTGCCGGTTCAAGTGCATAGTCATCGACGGCGAGATTAAAGGCAAAAATCTTTCTGTTTGTGTTTTCGAACGGATCGTTGATGGCAGTCTTTTCATCATCAGGCATTGAGGTGCAGGCGGCCAGAAAGCTAAGTGCACATGCTGATAAAAGTAACCTAACCATTACTGACATGCCTATTCCTAGTTTAATCAATTTCTTTCAGGTCCATAGCTGAAGTTCTTAACGGCCAGATAATACGCTGTGAGGNATCATTTCGCAATCTTTGTANAGGGCGGTGCAAGTATTTTTGCTACTGTGCCGTGACATGNNTTGTGATAAAACTAGTTTAANAGNANATCNTCTAAGATGGNGCTTATCTATAGTCAGGAATCTGATGAGGTGTCAGATAAAATGGGCAGTGAGTGAGAATGTGACTCCAATTGGTGAAAAAACAGCATCTTCCGATGGACTTGTGCCATCTGCTGTGGCCGAACCGTGGCTGAAGGGGTTGAATANGGAGCAGGCAAATGCNGTAACCACCCTGAATGGTCCGCTGTTGGTCCTGTCTGGCGCAGGTACAGGGAAGACACGTGTGCTGACCGCACGTCTTGCCCAGCTGGTTGCTAGCCGGATAGCTGCCCCTTGGAATATTTTGGCAGTAACCTTCACCAATAAGGCAGCAAGGGAAATGAAGGAGCGTGTCACCCAGCTAGTTGGGCCAATGGTCGAACAAGTGATGCTGGGAACGTTTCACGCACTGGCTGCACGCATGCTGCGCCAGCATGCAGAACTTGTGGGACTGAAATCAGATTATACGATTTTGGACACAGATGATCAGAACCGGCTGCTAAAACAGTTGATGGAAGCAGAACAAATTGACCTGAAACGGTGGCCACCACGTGTGTTAGCAGCCCAGATCAGCGCCTGGAAAGATAAAGGTCTACGCCCAGAAAAACTGTCTGTATCTGATGCCGGTGATATCTGTAATGGCAAAGGCATTGAACTATATAAACAGTATCAGTCCCGCCTTATAATGCTTAATGCGGCTGATTTTGGTGATTTGCTTTTGCATATGCTACATGTTTTCCAGACCTATCCAGATGTTCTAGCTCATTATCAGTCACGCCTGACCCACATTATGGTTGATGAATATCAGGACACCAATGTCGCCCAGTATCTGTGGTTGCGCCTGCTCGCCTCTGAACATAAGAATTTATGCTGTGTTGGGGATGATGACCAATCCATTTATGGCTGGCGCGGCGCCGAGGTAGGCAATATTCTGCGTTTTGAAAGCGATTACCCTGGCGCAAAAACCGTAAGGCTTGAGGAAAATTACCGGTCAACAGGACATATTCTGGCGGCCGCTTCAAGCNTGATTTCTNAAAATGAAAACAGGCTGGGAAAAACCTTATATACCTCNATTNANGACGGCGAAAAGCTGCTGGTCTCAGGCTATTGGGATGGCCAGGATGAGGCCCGGCATGTGGCCAGCAAAATTGAAGGAAAGCTGAAAGATGGGTTTGATCTGAATCAGATTGCTGTTCTGGTGCGAGCGGGCTTTCAGACTCGCGAATTTGAAGAGCGGTTTCTNGCCATAGGCCTNCCTTACCGGGTGGTAGGCACACGATTTTATGAGCGGGCCGAAATCAGAGATGCGATGGCTTATTTGCGTNTGATTAATCAGCCTGCAGATGATCTGGCATTTGAGCGGATTATCAACACGCCAAAACGGGGTTTGGGNCNCGCGACGCTTCAGATTATCCATCGGCTGGCCCGTGCACGAGAAATCCCCTTGCTGGCAGCAGCTAGCGCACTCGCGGAGAGTGATGAATTAAAGCCGCAAGCCAGACGTGCACTGATAGCCTTTTGTGCCCAGATTGCTGGATGGTGCAAGCAGAAAGATACCATAGTTCCAGCTGAATTTTTGCAAGTGGTTTTGGATGAGTCAGGCTATACAGAAATGTGGCAGAAGGATAAGTCCCCTGATGCTCCTGGGCGGCTTGAAAATCTTAAGGAACTGGTTTCGGCTATTGAAGNTTTTGACACGCTTGGCGGATTTCTTGANCATATCTCCTTGGTGATGGATAANGAAACGNTGTNGCAGGAAGGCGAAGTAACCTTAATGACCTTGCATGCTGCAAAGGGTCTAGAGTTTGATATGGTCTTTCTGCCTGGGTGGGAAGATGGAATTTTTCCCAGCCAGAGAACANTGGATGAAAGTGGCGGGGCCGGGCTGGAAGAAGAGCGCAGACTGGCTTATGTCGGGCTTACCCGTGCACGACGGAATGTTTANATTAGCTTTGCTGCGAACAGGCGCATTCATGGNTTGTGGCAATCCTCTATTCCGTCNAGATTTGTTGGCGAGTTGCCANCTGCACATATTAATGAGGATATGGCACAGGGGNTGAGCCTTGGCTCGGTTGAGCCTGTTCTGGTCGGANCTCTGGCGGAGCGCGCCGGTCAGCCGGGATATGGCCCAGCATGGAAACGCCTNGCCACGCGGTTGAAAGGTACTTCGGCAACNCCGGCNCNTGACCGCNATGNTTGGCTGCCGCAGTCAGGTAAACATGACCTTAAGACAGGTGAGCGTGTGTTTCATCAGAAATTTGGGATGGGCACAATTGATGCAGTGGAAGCAGACAAGTTGGAAATCCTTTTTGATAAGGCAGGCCTGAAAAAAGTTGTGGCAAGCTTTGTGTCCCGCCCAGATGAGATAGACTGAAAACAGGGGTAAAAATGATAGATTGCTGGTGTTTTTCTGCTGCTCTCCAGGGTCAGACTTTGCCGCTGGAAACTGGCTTGGAAGCGGTCTTGAACGCAGAAGCAATCTCTATTGAAAAAACAGATGCCGGTCACAGCCTGATTATGGCTTGGTTTGAAGATGAGCCTGACCCTGAACAACTGTCCGCAGTGGTCAGCCGGTCTGTAAAGCGCGGTCAGCTAATTGACCAGCAGATTGTCTGTTATAAAGGAAGAGACTGGCTGGCCGAAAACCGCAAGGCATTTCCCCCTCTTCATCTGGGTCCGTTCTGGATTTATGGCGGCCATGTGACGCAGGCGCAACCTGCTGGCAGCATGCCGCTTCTGGTTGAGGCTGCACAGGCCTTTGGTTCTGGCACGCATCCGACCACCCAGGCCTGTCTGCTCGCATTAGCTGAACAGCGCAAAAAGAAGCGCTCGCCGCGCCGGATACTGGATATGGGCTGCGGCAGTGCAATTTTAGCTATGGCGGCTCAGAGGCTGTTTCCCGCCGCTAATATATTGGCGGTAGACAATGATCCGGTCTCTGTACGCACCGCCCAGAAAAATAGACAAAAAAACCAGATTAGTCCGATGAAGATGCGGGCAATAGTCTCGGAAGGTTTTGCTGACCGCACTGTATCAAGGAACGGCACTTACGATTTGATCATGGCCAATATCCTGGCAGGCCCGCTACGTCGTATGGCGGCAGATCTCACGCGTAATCTTCGTCCTAGCGGCCAGTTGATCCTATCTGGCCTATTACATCATCAGGTCCAGCAATTAGTTGGCGATTACCTCGCACATAAATTGACACTGGAAATGCGTCTGGATTTGGATAACTGGTGTTGTCTGGTATTCAAGAAAAGGCAGAGAGGCTGACAATGACAGGTGGGTTCATCACATCAGCTGAGAAGCTGGCCGCTTTTAGGCAGGAGCTGACAAAACAGGGACTTGATGGGATGCTGCTGACCAGAGTAGACAGGTTTCAAGGAGAAGAGGTAAGGAAACAGGACGAATATCTGGCCTGGCTGACAGGCTTTACTGGTTCAGCTGGGGTTGCGCTAATCTTGGCAGACACAGCAGTTGTGGCTACAGACAGTCGCTATACGGTTCAGATTAAGCAGCAAGTTGAACCCGCTCTTTACCAGACCATTGACACAGCAGACCAGTCATTAGCGGAATGGTTGGCCGCCTGCCCTGGAAGGGCAGAGGTAAAAATTGGTTTTGATAGCTGGTCTGTGACCTGTGAAGGACAGAAGAAGCTACCTACTGTAATGGGAGAAGCACATGTTGTTTGGCAATGTGTATCTACTCATCCAGTTGCTGCTGTTTGGGCAGATAGACAGGCTAGTCCGCAAACAGACATATTTATTATTGATCAGGGTTATGCAGGCTGCAGCGGAGAGGAGAAAATTCGTCAAGCAGCAAAAGAGCTGAAAGACAGTCATCTCGACTTGCGCTTTATCAGCGCGCCAGATGTGATGATGTGGTTGACGAACTTGNGGGGGCATGATCTGTGTTTCACACCTGTTCATTTATGTTTTGGGATCTTATCNGCAAGTGGCCAGCTGACCTTTGTCACANATAACAGTCAGATTNCAGAACNGGGTTATNCCTGTGTNGGCTGGACCGAGCTGGAGAAGTATTTGGCAAGCTTGANAGGACAGTCTATTGCTTATGATCCGACCAGCCTGCCTGTTGCTGTGCATGGTTATCTGCGCCAGGCTGGCGTGAACCTGAGTGCTAAACCAGACCCGCTTGTTGCGCGGAAAGCCTGTAAGACTAAGGCTGAAGTAGATGGGTTCAGGCAGGCTCACCTTTTGGATGGGGTCGCATTGAGCAGGTTTTTTTATTGGCTGGAGACAAAGGCCGTGAGGGCGCAACTGCATGAAGTGGAACTTGCTAAAGAACTGAGCTGTTATAGAGCAGCATCAGAAACCTATATCTGTGACAGTTTTGCAACTATTGTTGGTTGGCGCGATCACGGGGCGATTGTGCATTATCGTGCGCAAGCCGGACAGGATTACACGTTGTCCGGTAATGGTGTGCTGTTGCTTGATTCGGGGGCGCATTACAGATCTGGCACAACAGATATCACTCGGACATTTTATTTTTCTGAGGTGGGCCAGCCTGCTGATTCTGAACTTGTCCGTAAAGCCAGTCTCGTTTTGGCGGCGCATTGTCAGCTAGCTTTGGCTGTTTTTCCAACGGATACAAACGGGGTTCAGCTTGATGCGATCTGCCGATACCCGCTTTGGGCGGAGGGGCTAGATTTTGGCCATGGCACAGGCCATGGTGTCGGCCATATCCTAAGTGTGCATGAAGGCCCAGTATCAATTTCCAAACGGGGTCAGATAGTTTTGAAAAAGGGGCATATCTTGTCAAATGAGCCGGGCTATTATGAGGAAGGGCAGTTTGGCATTCGCCATGAAACGCTGGTGCATGTGACAGCTGCCCATGAGGGGTATCTGAAGTTTGAGACCCTGACCTGTTTTCCATTTGACCGGCAGCTAATTGATAAAGCCTANCTGTCTTCTGAACATATTGCCTGGCTGAATGNCTATCATCACTCGGTNTATGAAAGGCTTGCCCCGCATCTTGAAACCGATGTCANACNCTGGNTGGCAGACAGATGCGCTCCGCTTTAAAAAGGTTAGCTGACCAGCTNTATCCAGTCATCTTCAGTNAGGATAGTTACTCCCAGGTCGCGGGCNTTTGTCANTTTTGATCCTGCCNTTTCCCCGGCAACAAGAAAGTCAGTTTTCGCNGATACGGAGCCAGAGACACGGGCTCCCAGCCGCTCTGCCTGTGTCTTTGCCTCATTGCGGGACAGTTTGGTCAAAGTTCCTGTAAAGACTATTGTCTTACCACTGACCGTACTGTCCAGCGCAGGCTGTTCGGGCGCAATGGGCTGAATATAGCGCATCAAGTCCTCAACAAGTTCTTGATTATTCTGATCTGAAAAGAATTGAATGATATCTTGAACCATCAGCGCCCCAATCTGGTCAATGGAAACAAGATTCAGATAATCTTCATGTGCTGGGTCACGCGCATTCAGTGCAGCTTGCATCAGACTTTCGACAGACCCGTAGCGTTGCGCCAGCAGCTTAGCAGTGGCTTGACCAATCTGACGAATGCCAAGCGCAAATATGACCCTCTCTAATTCAGGGGTTTTGCGCTCCTGAATCGCACTGATAAGATTAGCGGCTGATTTTTTGCCCATTCGGTCAAGCCCTGCGACATCCTGTTGGATATCAGCTAGTCTGAAAATATCTGCTGGCTGTCTGACCCAACCCAGATCAAAAAACAAATCAAGCTGGCGTGTGCCCATCCCGTCAATATCCAGTGCCTGGCGTGAGACAAAATGTTTAAGTTTTTCGCGTTGCTGGGCCTCACACTGAAAGCCGCCGGTACAGCGCCGCACTGCCTCGCCTTCAGGACGCACCGCCTTATGGCCGCATACTGGGCAATAATCAGGGAACTGAAAGGGTTGGCTGTCTGCTGGCCGTCTGTTTTTCATCACTTGTGTGATTTGTGGGATAACATCTCCTGCCCGTTGCAGAAGGACGTGGTCACCAATGCGGATATCTTTGCGCACGATCTCATCCTCATTATGCAGGCTTGCGTTGGACACAACCACACCGCCAACGCTTACAGGGACAAGACGGGCAACAGGGGTCAATGCGCCCGTACGGCCAACCTGTATATCAATATCCTGCAGAATGGTTGTGGCCTTTTCCGCGGGGAATTTATGTGCAATTGCCCAGCGCGGAACGCGACTAAGCTGTCCCAGCCGGTCCTGCCAATCATAGCGGTCAACCTTATACACCACCCCGTCAATATCATAATCAAGCTTGTCCCGCTGCGCTGCGATCGCATCATATTGGAGCAGCAACCCTTTAATGCTGGTGCAGGTTTGGGTCAGAGGATTTACCGAAAAACCCCCTTCGCGCAACAGGTCCAGAAATGCTGAATGGGTGGCTGCAACTGGTGTAGAAGTTTCACCCGGGGCATAGGCAAAAAACTTTAAAGGCCTTTGGCTGGTAATGGCCGGATCCTTCTGGCGCAGGGAACCAGCTGCTGCGTTACGCGGATTGGCAAAGGGTTTTTGGCCTTTTTCTTTTTTGTTGAGAATTCAGCCTGGTAAAGTCAGTANGGGTCATATAGACCTCGCCGCGGACTTCAAAAACGTCTGGCAGACCTGCCCCCAGATGATGCGGCACATCAGCTATGGTCTTCACATTTTGTGTGACATCTTCCCCTTCAGTCCCATTGCCGCGTGTCGCTGCATATTGCAACGCGCCACCTTCATAGCGTAGAGACAGGGACAGACCATCTATTTTTGGCTCAGCAGTCATCACAATTGTTTCGTTATCAGTCAGGCTTAGGAACCTTTTAATCCGATCAATAAAGTCAGAGACGTCATCTGCATTGAATGCATTTCCTAGCGACAGCATAGGCTGGCTGTGTGTAATTTTGGCAAAGTGGCCAGAGCTGGCTAGTACAGAAATGCCTCCAGTTCCTACCCGGGCAGAGGGACTGTCATGTCTGACAAGATCGGGAAAAGCAAATTCAATTTCAAGGTTTAGGGCAATGAGGGAATCATAATCTGCATCACTGATTTCCGGTTGAGCCGAATCATCAGCTGCATGGTAGAGCCTGTCATGATGCAGAATAGTCTCAGCCAGTTGGGCCANAAGCTGCTCTGCCCGTTGTCTGCTGAGGCTGCTGATGGGTGTTTCTGGCCTTAATTCAGCTGCGGTTAGCAAGCTCATCTGTCCCCCTTCAACAGCTGGGCAGCTGCAGACCGTGCCGCTTCTGTTATCTCATCGCCAGCCAGCATCCGGGCAATTTCTTCCAACCGCTCATCCTCGCTCAGACTAACCGTGCTGCTCAGCATTTGTTCACCTGACTGATATTTTTCGATCTTCAGATGATGATCCCCATTGCTTGCAACTTGCGGGGAATGGGTGATCACAAGGGTTTGCATCTTTTTCCCCAGGCGGGCCAGCCGCGCCCCGACAGCCGCCGCTACAGCACCGCCAACGCCTGAATCCACCTCATCAAAGATCAAGGTCTTTGGAGGCTCATTCGCAGATAAAACCACTTTTAACGCCAGTAAGAAACGCGCTAATTCACCACCCGAGGCAATCTTATCAATAGGGCCACCTATCATGCCGGGATTGGTGCTAGCCTGAAAGGTAATTCTATCCCATCCGGTTTCTGACCATCTGTCTTCAGGAAGGGCATGAATATCTGTATGAAAGCGAGCAGCCTCAAGCTTCAGTGGGGGTAATTCAGCCATCACATCAGTATCCAGCTGGGCCGCAACACTTTGGCGGCGGGCAGAAAGAACTTTAGCTTGTTGGATAAATTCATCAAGTGCGACCCGTTCTGTTTGTCTTAATCTAGCCAGGACACCTGACTGGTCATCTATATTCGCCAGCTGAGCAATCAGTTTTTCATGCAGGTTGGGTAGTTCGTCTGTNTCGATTTTATGCTTCCGAGCCTGTGTTCTGAGTTGATGCAAGCGTTCATCAATTTCAGCGAGGCGGCTTGGATCGCNGTCAAGCTGGTGACCAATATCTGCTAACAGGGCCTCTACCTCATCCAATTCAGAAACTGCTCGTTGAAGTGCATCTAAAACTGGATTTAACATGCCAGCAGCAACATCAGCTTGTCGTTCCAGAATGGCTTGTGCGCGGTTAGCAGAATGTGAAACACCCTCTGGATCGGTGATCATCATATGCGCTTGCTGGATAGCTTCTGCTATGCGGCTACTGTGCCGATGGCGCTGGAGCTCGCTGGCGAGTTTTTCCTCTTCCCCANCAGACGGGGCNAGCATATCGAGTTGTTCCACAGCATCCCGCAGCCAATCTTCTTCGGCGCGAGCTTTGTCCAAACGCTCTGTCATCTCAGTGAGCTCATTTCGGGCAGAGCACAACGTCGTCCATCTGGAAGATAGATTCTCAAGCGCCTTACCATGACCTGCTGCTCTGTCTATAAGAGGTAGATAAGTTGACACATCAAGAAGACCCCTTCCTTCAAATTGGCCTTGAATTTCAACCAGCATATCGCCTGTCTGTCGAAGCAGGTTTACCGACACTGCCTCATCATTTATGTGGGCAGGTGACTTGCCGTCACTGCGAAGTTGGCGGCGCAGGATCAGATTTTCTGAGCGGTATATGCCTGCTTCTTCCAGCATGGACCAAACGGGATGGCTGGCCACAACGTCGAATTCAGCTATCACTGAGGCGCGATCAGTGTTGGGGCGGATCAGGCTGAAATCAGCCCGGCTGCCTAAAGCTAGCCCCAGCGCGTCCAGCAGTATCGATTTTCCTGCGCCAGTTTCACCTGTTAGCACAGTCAGNCCGTCCTGAAAATTAATATTCAGAGCTTCTATAAGAACAACATTACGTATACTTAGGCACGAAAGCATGAGGGATGGCCCTCAAAAGAGGGACAGGGCGCGATCTGCTAGGTTGCCCAGCAGGCCTTTTGGACCAGTTCTGTCTGGGTTCTCATACACTTCATTCAGGCGCGCTGTCCACACAGAATCGGGGAAGTTGAAATTTGCGACTGCAGATACTCTGTCAGCTTCTTCTGTAAGTCCTAAAGACAGATAACTTTCTGCCATCCTGTATAAAGCCTCTGGGACTTGGTTAGTTCTATCGTAATTTCTAATGACCTGTGCAAATCGTGTCAGGGCAGCAGCGTAGTGCTCCTGCTCCAGATAAAATCTGCCAACAGCCATTTCCTTGCCCGCCAAGTGTGAGCGAGTAAGTTCAGATTTCAGTTGTGCATCGCGTGAATAGGGACTCAATGGATAGCGACGCAATAAATCCTCAAATGCAAGAAGGGCTTTGCGGGTCATATCCGCATCCCTCTCGACATCAANGATCTGCTCATAAAAGATCAAAGCCTTCAGATAATAGGCATATTCCGTCAGGGGGTCTGNAGGATAGAGCAGAATGAAGCGTTCAAGGCTTGTTTCTGCCTTGGCATAATCATTGGCCTCATAAAAAGACCAGGCGGCCATAATTTGTGCTTTTACCGCCCAGGTGGAATAAGGATGTTGGCGCTCAACTTCTTCAAATTTTGGTGCNGCCAGTTCTAATTTTCCAGACAACGCTGTGTTCAGGGCGTCATTATATAGTTGGTCGACAGGCTGCTCAATTTGTGAAGCCAGTTCTTCATCTTTGTTGCTTGCAGAACATGCACCTAAAGCAGCAATCGTAATGAGACAAGCGCAGACCACGTACGCTGATCTGGTAGGTATGGTCTTTTGAAACCAGCCGGTTAATACTCTCGACATAGGGGCAGTCAGTCCTTTTGGGTAACACAGATTCTGAATCATGAAGCCTGTCCGGTGCTCATAACCATTGAGTGTCACAAAGATAACCATTTGTCAGGTTTATGAAAAGACAAAATCACANTAGCTCCTGCACAACAAGACGGCAGAAACAAAATTCAGGGAATTTATTAAGAATGGGCGGCTACAGCCGTTTCAGGATAGGTCAATGTTCCAGCTTGTGGTTTGCTGACCTCTGCTTTATTCTCGATAACAAAACAATCTGGGCGCGCCATCACGGCCTGTAGTAATTTTGTGCTAAGAGCATGTCCAGGGCAAGATGTTGTTAGCTTTGCTCGGATAGCCATACCAAGCAAATATAAGTCACCTAAACAGTCAAGGGTCTTATGGCGCACAAATTCATCATCACTTCTCAGTCCTTCATCATTCAGAATTGCGCCTTCATGCACGACTACTGCATTATCAAGTGAACCGCCTCTAGCGAGGCCGTTAGTTCGCATCGTTTCAACATCTTTAAGCATGCAAAATGTACGGGCGTTAGCAAGTTTTGATCTAAACGTACCCTTATTGTGGCTGTAACTAAGTGATTGCTTTCCGATAAGCTGATCTTCAAAATCAATGCTGACATTAAGTTCAAGCTGGTCATGCGGAGACAGCCGTGCATGTCTGCCATTGCCGAGATCAATTTCAACATCATCAACCATGACAAAAACTTGTTTGACTTCTGATTGCTCTTGAAGTCCAGCTTGGGTCAGTAAATCAGTGATCAATGTTGAGCTGCCATCAAGTATGGGCATTTCAGGTCCATCTACCTCAATCAGCAGATTATCTATGCCCATGCCGTGAAAGGCAGCCATGAAATGTTCAATTGTATTGACGCCTATACCATCACAATTTTGGATCCGAGTACATAATTGATGAGGAACAGCATGGTCAACAGTTGCGGGTATAATGTGATTGCTGTCTATTAAGTCGGTTCGATGGAAGATTATGCCATGATGAACAGGGGCGGGGTGAATGGTCGTTTCGACATACCGGCCGGAATGTACACCTATACCACTAATCTCAACGGGACGGGCCAAAGTGCTTTGAAACTGAACAGTCCTATTCAACATCTTTATCTCACTCTTTTTTCTGATGTAACCCTATGAAAATCATCTGATAAACACAAATCACTTTATGTTACAGATTGTTGCATTTGAAAAAAAACCGGCTCGATAGAAATCAGCCCCTGCAAATTTTTGCAGAGGCTGTATCAAAGGCCATTTTTTAATTNAAGTTAGTTTGCCTGACGTCGCAGGAAAGCCGGTATATCAAGATCATCATCCTCATCGTCAGGGTTTGCTGTTGTTACAGGCAGGCTGGGCTGCACAACTTCAACAGCAGGCAGGTCCATAATTACAGGTTCCTCAACATTTGGCAAAGTTACATCTGTTCGATTTAAGACAGGCTCCGTTTTCTCAGCTAACTTGTCCTGTTTCTGCATAGCACTGGGTTGTGCGGCTGCTGGGTTGTCAGTTGGCTTTGATGACCAGATGCCTGTAAACCTATTCAAAAGGCCGGGGCGTTTTGTTGCTTCAGCAGCAGCGCCCACAACTTCATCATCGGTGCCGGCATCTTTGCTTGCTGCCGGAATATAGGCTGGCCGCCGGATAATAGCTGCTTGTTGATGTGTTTCAGCTTTAGACTGCTGTAATGTTTCAGCAAACGCATTGCTTTCGGCAGAACTATTCTCTGCTGGCCTTTCATCCTCGACACGGGCTATAGTTTTAGCCTGATTAGAAGCAGTTTCTAAATCAAGCTGTTCATGTTCTGGCATAATATTATTATCTTCCTTCTTTGAACGGCATGACTCTGGGTCATCCGCTGCTCCCACCGGGTTCTGCTCAGGTTTCATCTGCTGTTCAAGAGACGCTGTCTGCGTAGCTTGTGGATCAACCTCTTCAGGAGTATTTTTGGTATCCTCAGTAGCTGAAAGATCGTATTTCGGCGGGATAAAGGAAGCTGGTTCAAGATGGCCAAAATTAATTACCTGTTTGACTTTCTCTGAAGACATAATCTCATTAGGGGTTTCAGCACTGTCTGTGTCAGCAGTTCCTTTAAGTGGAAGCGGCGTGCTTATTGACAACGCATCAATGCCTGTCGCTACAACTGATACCCGCATAACGCCTTCCAACTTTTCCTCAAAAGCAGACCCAAAGATAATTGTCGCGTCTGGATCGACTTCTTCCCGGATGCGGTTTGCAGCTTCATCAACTTCAAACAAAGTCATGTCCATTCCGCCAGTGATGTTAATGAGAACGGCTTTGGCCCCTTTCATGGAACTGTCATCGAGAAGTGGATTATTGATTGCTGACTCAGCCGCTTCGATGGCTCTTGTTTCGCCGGAGGCCTCCCCTGTGCCCATCATTGCTTTCCCCATTTCTGACATCACGGCTCGGATATCTGCAAAGTCCAGATTGATAAGCCCTGGCTTAATCATGAGGTCAGTTACCCCGCAAACGCCCTGATGCAACACAGTATCTGCCATATGGAAGGTATCAGCAAGTGTGGTGCGCTCATTTGCCAGCCGAAACAGGTTCTGGTTTGGAATGACAATCAGTGTGTCAACATAGGCCTGCAAAGCCTCAACACCGGCATCAGCCTGTTCCATTCTGCGCTTGCCCTCAAAGTCAAAAGGTTTTGTTATTACGCCAACAGTCAAAATGCCACGCTCTTTTGCTGCTCTCGCAATAACAGGGGCGGCCCCTGTACCTGTACCGCCGCCCATGCCGGCTGTGATGAATACCATATGGCTGTCTGCAAGCTCTGCAAGCACTTCATCAAGTGATTCTTCAGCTGCCTTGCGGCCCATTTCTGGCTTTGATCCTGCGCCTAGGCCACCGGTCAGGCTGGTGCCTAGCTGAATTTTTCGGGGGGCCATTGAATGGGCTAGTGACTGTCCATCGGTATTGGCGACCAGAAANTCTACACCTTCGAGATTGGCGTCGATCATATTGTTAACAGCGTTGCAGCCCGCACCGCCAACACCGATCACTGTGATTCGCGGCCGTAATTCCTGCATTGTCTGAGGAACACTGAGATTAATAGTCATGATATTCTCCCTTTGCTATGGGGTTGTTGAATCTTTTGTTCAGACCGGGGATAAGTTACAGACTGCGCCGATCTGGGTCTGTGCAGATCAGAAGCAATCATGATGCTGAAAACTAAAATTGAGGGGTAAAGTTTTGCGTTACACATTCTCCTTGAACCAGTTGCCAAGACGACCAAAAAGGCCGGGGCTAGAGCTACTGGAGAGCGGCGTCTGCCTGATCTCGTCTTCAGCAGATTCAATATAACGGGCAAGGCCCATACAGGCAGAAAAAGACCCACCTGAAATTTGTCCCTCTGGTCCAGACAAAGGGGCTGGCGGCCTTAGCGCAACAGCCTTGTTCCAGAATTCAGAGACGAAATCTGACATACCAGTCAACTGACTAGCCCCGCCTGTCAGTGCTAGATTATAGGTGCGTGCTGGTCCCAGACCATTTGTATGCAGTAGCTGGTCTACAGCTTCCAGAATTTCTTCGCAGCGCGTCCTGATAATGTCACTTAAAAATTGTCTCTGAATCACTTTTCCTCCGGGGAGGGTTAGGTGATCTCCAGCAGAGACAATATTCGAAAGCACAAAATTATCGCCCTGACTGGGAAAAGGCAGGCTTTTAAGATGTTCTGCACTGGTTATGGTGGGCAGAACAGATCCCTCAATCGCTTTCAGCCGTTCGGCCTCACTAACAGTGATGGACAGCATCTTTGCAATATCACGGGTGACATTCAGACCGCCCATGCGGATGGTGCCGGCAAAACGGACTTGTCCTTCGGAGAAAATCGCAAGGGACGTTGTGCCGCCACCAAAGTCAATTAAAAGGGTGCCCAGCTCGCGGTCATCTTCTGTCAGGCAGGCATGGCCCGCCATTACTGCGCTGTGATGGATGGAACCCAGTTCAAGATGGCATTGCTGGACAGCCTGAGCAAAATTCGCATAACTGGTCTGAGAGACAGACAGCTGTGAAAATTGAAGGCTGAGTTGCCGTCCACACATGCCAAGCGGGTTTTCAATCTGCCTTTGATCGTCGAGCTGGTACAATCCAGGTTGGTTTTGGATCCGTACGTGTCCTACCGGTAGCTTCTGATGACTGTTAGCGTGCGCAATCCGTTGAATGTCGCGACGGCTAATGACCTGATTATGAATGTCAATGGTCTGGACATGTTTGGTCACTGCAGGATTGCCACCTGGCGTCACAATATGAATTGTGGATATAGTGATGTCAGCATTGCGTTCAGCTGCGCTAACGGTTTTTCCAACAGCTGTGCTGAACTTATTCATATCAGTAATTTCGCCCTGCTTCACCCCTTCTGCGGCATGCATGGCCTGACCCAGCAATAGGATGCCATTCGCTGATGAACGCTGAGCGATGAGACAGGCTAGCTTTGAAGAACCGATATCCAAAATTCCGAATGGGCTTCGCGCAGCCATTTTTGATGAGACAATCATGTCTTGCTCCCGTTGCCTCTAATAGGGATATTCGGCTCAACCACAAGCTGGCCAGGAACCCGCAGATCAATTGCGGCAAGATCACGCTCTGTTATTGCTGTATCCCGTTCTAGTATAGCCAGACGCGACCAGGCAAGAACCGGGTCCTCTTCTGGAAGCTTTATTGTTAGCCCAGAACGCATATGAACATCCCATCTGCGTTCTGCTATCAGCTGAACCGCCCATACATCTGCAAAAATTTCAGGCTCTGTTTCCAANATGCCCAGCAGCACATTTGTGCGTTCGGCTGCTCCTCTTCCTGAAACAACCACAAGATGTGAAAAGGCAGAAACACTTGCCCCTTTAATTATCACGCCTGCTTTATCGATTAGCTGATGACCGGCTGGGGTTTGTAGCAGGGCAACAGGATGGCGTTCAATCAGTTTCACGGTCAGCTTGTCTGGCAGGTGTCGACTGACAACAGCATCTTTCACCCATCCAAGGTCAAGCAATTCACGGCGAATCGCAGTAAGTTCAATGGAGAAAATGGACTGGTCACGCCATTTAGCCAGCACCGAGCGGATAGCCGCAGATTCTGTGTGGTTGCGTCCACTTACCTCAATTATCTGCAGCGCAAATCCCTTGCTGATGCTGAAAAGGGCCAGCTCATTACTAATCTGATCGGCCTTCAGATAAACTGCCCCGCCGGACGCTGACAGCAAGGTGAAGGTGAAAAAGGCGAAATAGTTTTTCCAGCTGACCCGCGCAGCAGGTTTGTCTGTTGTCTTTCGTGTGCAGATGCTGATTATTCGTCGCATTGCGCAATCTCCAGCAAATGGTTGACAAGCTCTTCCCCTGAAATTCCGCAAAAGGCAGCCTGCTCGGGTGTTAGGGATGTGGCAGTCATTCCAGGTTGGGTGTTA
>PADU01000026.1:0-36995 GCA_002700485.1 SAR116 cluster bacterium
GACATAATGACCTTTCCGGTTTTTCTTAACCCGATAGGCAAGAGTGCGCAGACCCCAATATTCATGTTTGTGAATCTTGCCACCACCACTTTCAATTATGGCAGAGAATTCCTTGGTCAAATTCTCAACCTGCGTGGTAGAAACATCTTGGCGTGCAATAAACACGCTTTCATACAGCCGCATTTTTTTCTCCTTTTGGCTAATTGTGTAAAGCAGTTTAAAACCGCTTTATCACAAACCAGCTTTTTTCGGCACATAGCTGGCAAGGATAGCTTGAATTGGTGAGAGATGAACAAAACTGTGAATTTCACCACCAGTGATTCGCAGGTTATGCGCCAGCGAGCTAAAAAAATCAAGTCTTGATTCTCTGCCAGTGACTGGCCTATCACAAAAGACAGGTATGAGCTTTTAGGTGGGCTAGTTAAGGGGCAAAACTTAATTATGGGAGTTACAGCATTTCTTTTTCCAGGGCAGGGCTCTCAGGTGGTGGGTATGGCCAGCATTCTTGCGCAGAGCAGCGAGATTGCAAAAGATATTTTATCTGAAATTGATGACGCCCTCGATTTTAAATTGTCAACTCTCATGGCTGAAGGCCCTTCCGAGGATCTGCAGCTAACCCAAAACGCCCAGCCTGCTTTATTTGCAAGTTCAATCTGCACATTGCGCGTTTTGCAGAACCAGACCGGGAAAACTATCTCTGAGCTGTGCAGTTTTGTTGCCGGCCATTCTTTGGGTGAATATTCAGCCCTTTGTGCGGCTGGCAGTTTGGGCATTTCAGAAACGGCGCGCCTTCTGCACCTTCGTGGCCAGTCCATGCAGCGGGCAGTCCCTGTGGGTGAAGGGGCTATGGCCGCTTTGATTGGTGCTGATTTAACCATTGCTGAAGAGATTGCATCTGCCTCTGCTGATGCAGGGCTTGTGCAGATAGCAAATGACAATGCTGATGGCCAGATTGTGCTGAGTGGAACCTGTGCAGGCATTGGTAAGGCGATGGAGGTTGCTAAGAATAAAGGCTTACGTCGTGTGGTCAAACTGCCTGTAAGTGCCCCGTTCCATTGTCAGATGATGGCCCCAGCAGCCGATGTCATGGCAAAGGCATTAATCAAAATTGACTTTCAAAATGCAGAGGTTCCTGTAGTGCAAAATGTGACAGTTCAGCCGGAAATATCTGCTTATGTTTTGCGCGAAAATCTAGTCAGTCAGGTGACAGGCCGGGTACGGTGGCGTGAAACTATGTCTTTTTTCAATCAGGCAGAGGTAACTAACTTTGTTGAGCTGGGTACAGGGAAGGTTCTGTCTGGTCTTGCAAAACGTGCAGCACCGGATGCACGTATTTACACGCTTGATACGCTTGATGATATTCTGGGCTATGTGGGATAATATGGAAGGAAAGACAGCTTATGTTCGATTTATCAGGGAAAACCGCACTGGTCACCGGGGCTAGTGGGGGAATCGGCTCTAAGATTGTGACAGCTTTGCACGGTCAGGGCGCTAAAGTGATTTTGCATGGGACACGTGCTGACAGGTTGGCCAGTCTTCAGGAAAGCTTTGGTGAACGTGCTTATTGTCTGCCGGCTGATCTTTCAGATCGTGAAGCTGTGACAAAGATAATGGAAACCGCGGCTGAACTTGCCGGGCCTGTAGATATTCTGGTGAATAATGCTGGCATCACACGTGACAATCTGTTCATGCGGATGAAGGATGAGGATTGGGATGATGTGCTAGCAGTTAATATGACTTCATCAATGCTGCTCTGCCGGTCAGCCATACGATCTATGATGAAAGCCAGATGGGGCCGCATCATTTCCATCTCTTCTATCGTAGGCGTGATTGGTAATCCCGGTCAAACAAATTACGCTGCCTCTAAAGCGGGCATGATTGGTTTTAGTAAATCATTGGCTGCCGAGGTGGCCAGCCGTGGTGTTACCGTAAATGTAATTGCGCCAGGTTTTATTGAAACACCGATGACTGACGTACTGAGTGATGATCAGAAGTCTGTATTATTGAGCAATGTGCCATCAGGGCGGCTGGGACAGGGTAGTGAAATTGCTGCAGCCGTAGTCTATCTTGCCAGCCAGGAGGCAGGTTATGTTACGGGTTCGACTTTACATGTGAATGGCGGTATGGCAATGCTTTAGTCTAATTACGCCAAGGGATCTGAGCCTCTTTCTTTTTAGGCTGGAAATTGCTGTTGAACTGTGATATCACCCCGCTACAAAATACAGAACCAGCATCCTGCTGGCTACACACTACCTTAAAGGTGATATGAAATGAGTGATATTGCAGATCGCGTAAAGTCAATTGTTGTTGAGCATCTTGGTGTTGAAGGCGACAAGGTGATTGAGGGTGCATCTTTCATCGATGATCTGGGTGCAGACAGCCTGGATACAGTTGAACTGGTTATGGCTTTTGAAGAAGAATTCGGATGCGAGATACCTGACGACGCAGCTGAAAAGATTCTAACAGTCAAAGATGCTGTTGATTTCTTGCAGGAAAATGCTGCTTAAAGCCAATAGGTTTTCCACATCTAAATCCAGCGCTGGTTTGCAAGCTCTTAGCGAGCACACAAACCAGCGGTGGATTTTTTTTGACTTGAATTAGGAGGTGGTTTTGTCGCACCTTTTAAGCAGTAACTGTCAAAAATTATTTGATCTAAGCCATCCAGACAAAATAAGAAGGGCAAGATGCGCCGAGTTGTAATAACAGGAATGGGTATTGTCTCTCCCTTAGGAGTAGGCCTTGACCATAACTGGATGAAGCTAATCGCCTCTGAGAGTGGCATTGGTCGAATTGACGGCTTTCAAATTGACGATCTTGCCTGCCAGATTGCCGGACAAGTTCCACAGGATGGCCTTAAGGGGTCACTTGACCTTGATGCGTTTATTGAACCGAAAGATCAGCGTAAATTAGACCGTTTCATCCAGTTAGGAATCGTTGCGGCAGTAGAAGCGGTAAATGATTCTGGCTGGCTGCCCATAAAGCTTGAAGACCAAGACAGATCTGGAGTGATGATCGGATCAGGCATTGGCGGCTTGCAAACAATTGTTGAAACAAGCCAGCTTCTTGATCAACGTGGTCCGCGTCGGATCAGTCCGTTTTTTATTCCGTCTGCATTGATCAACCTGATTTCAGGTCAGGTATCCATTCGGTTTGGTTATCGAGGGCCTAATCATGCTGTGGTGACGGCCTGTTCGACAGGTGCGCATGCGATCGGAGATGCGACTCGGCTTATTGCGTTTGATGATGCCGATGTGATGCTTGCCGGGGGGGCAGAAGCAGCTGTATGTCGCCTTGGCATTGCCGGTTTTGCGGCTGCCCGCGCTTTATCCACTTCATATAATGACACTCCTGAGGTGGCCTCACGTCCCTATGATACAGGCAGAGATGGATTTGTGATGGGCGAAGGGGCTGGTGTTGTGGTTCTGGAAGAGCTGGAGCATGCCAAGGCTCGCGGTGCCAAAATCTATGGTGAGGTCAAAGGTTATGGCCTTTCTGGGGATGCCCATCACATCACAGCACCAGCAGAAGATGGCAATGGAGGATTTCGTTCGATGGAAGCGGCATTGAAGTGCGCTGGACTTGATGTGTCAGAGATTGACTACATTAACGCGCATGGCACATCCACACCTTTGGGTGATGTGATTGAAGCGAATGCGGTTCGGCGCCTCTTAGGCGCCGAATCTGATGTGTCAATGTCTTCCACCAAAAGCTCTACAGGTCATTTACTTGGAGCAGCAGGTGCGATTGAGGCTATTATTTCTACAATGGCTGTCGAACAAGATATTGTGCCACCAACGCTAAATCTGCGTGAACCTGAGCCAACACTAGACGGGCTTGATCTTGTGCCTCTCAAAGCGAAGAAACGCCCTGTTCGCAATGCCATGTCTAATAGTTTTGGTTTTGGGGGAACAAATGCCTCCTTAATCATCGGCAAAGTTGACACGTGAGTGGTGCTGAACAGGATAAACCTGACCAGTCTGAAAAGAAGTGGTTTGTTTTATTTGTTAGCCGCTTAGTGATTGTCTGTTTTTTTGCTTTATGCACTGCAGCTCTGGCAGGATATCTGTATATTGATGTGATGCGGACCAGCAAAGGCCCTCATCAGGAGACGGTCCTCTTTGACGTACCTTCCGGGGCGGGGCTGTTCAAGATTAAGCATGATTTATTCCGAGCTGGTGTGATCAGCCATCCTTGGCAATTTCATTTTGCTATCATGTTTTCGTCAGAAAGATTTGTACCTAAAGCAGGTGAATATGAAATACCTGCAAAAGCCTCCCTTGATCAGGTCATGCACATTCTTCATTCAGGGCGGGTGTTTCAACATAAACTGACAATAATTGAAGGATGGCGTTCATTCGACGTGATGCAGGCTTTAAATGATGCAGAGAAAATGAATTCTGTCATTTTGCAGCCGCCTGATGAAGGCAGCGTATTTCCAGATACTTATTTTTACACGAAGGGCACAGATCGTCGAACTTTGCTCGCACAGATGCAGGCTAAAATGGAAATAACTTTGGCAGTGATTTGGGCTGGACGGGCAGCTGACTTGCCGCTTAAAAACCCCAAAGATTTGCTGAAACTGGCGTCCATCATAGAAAAGGAGACAGGCGCACCTGGTGAAAAACTTCTGGTATCTTCAGTCTTTATGAACCGGCTTCAAAGAAAAATGCGCCTGCAGTCTGACCCAACAGTATCCTATGGCCTTTCCTTAAATGGGCCGTTGAAACACACCCTTTCGAGATCAGATTTGGCCAGCGCGCATAAATGGAATACATACCGCATCAAAGGGTTGCCAAAAACACCTATAGCGAACCCCGGTTATCAGGCGCTTTATGCAGCAGCACATCCAAAGAAGACAGATTATTTGTATTTTGTGGCAGATGGTGAAGGCGGCCATAATTTTGCAAAAACACTGGACGCACATAATCGTAATGTTAGACAGTACAGAAACATAATACGCAAAAAGCAGAAGAACCCAACCCACTAAACAGAACAGAAGTGGTATAGGAAAAAGGTGATATGATAACAAGAAGAGGGCTGATGCTAGTGCTGTCTTCACCGTCAGGGGCAGGAAAAACCTCTATTGCGCGCTCGCTTCTCACGCGTGACAAGGAAATTAACATGTCCGTTTCGGCAACCACTCGGCCAAGGCGTCCGGGTGAGGCCGAAGGCAAAGACTATTATTTCGTTGATGAAGAGAAATTTAAAATTGATATAAATAAAGGCCTGTTTCTAGAATATGCCCGTGTATTTGACCATTATTATGGAACGCCGTTGGGGTTGGTTCAAAAACTCTTGTCCTCTGGGTGCGATGTTCTGTTTGACATAGACTGGCAAGGCACCCAGCAGATAAAGGCAAAGGCGCGTGATGATTTAGTTTCTATCTTTGTTTTACCTCCTTCTACAGCTGAACTGGAAAAGCGCTTAATTACGCGGGCGCAGGACTCAGCTGAAGTGGTTGCTGGCCGCATGGCCCGAGCGGCTGATGAGATGAGCCATTATCCTGAATATGATTATATCATCGTCAATCATGATCTGGATCAGTCAATTGATGCTGTTCACACCATTCTGAAAGCTGAGCGTTTGCGCAGAAGCCGTCAGGCTAGCCTGACTGAGTTTATGAAACAGTTGCGTGAGGGCTGCTCTTAGCAGGGATTAGCCGTACGCAAAAAGATTTTGTTGCCTCATCTTATTTGCAAGCTGCGTGAAAGCTTCAATCGATAGCTCCTGCGGTCGGGCGGTAGGGTCAATATTAGCTGACAGAAGTAATTTTTCCCCACCATATTTTTTGAAAGAGGCCCGCAGCATCTTTCGTCTTTGACCAAAGGCGATCATCGTTGTTGTTTCAAGGTCTTCTTTCCTGCAGTCATATAGAGGCCGTGAGCGCGGGATCAAATGAACAACTGAGGAAATAATTTTGGGAGGTGGTATGAAAGCTTGAGGTGGAACATCAAATTTCAGTTCTGCATTGCAGAGCCATTGTGTGAGAATAGACAATCGTCCATAAGCCTTGTCACCAGGTTGGGCTACTAGCCGCTCTGCAACCTCTTTCTGAAACATCAAGGTCAGAGATACAAACGCGTTTGCATGTGCAAGCCATCTCAGCAGTAATGCAATTGCAATATTATAGGGAAGATTTGCTACAATTTTTCGCGGCGCATTGCCCATTTTCCAGATTGGTTGCCTCATCGCATCTTTTTCCAGCAGAGCTAAATGCCCGTCTGTTGCAGTAACGATATGCTCAAGAAACTGAATTGCCCGGTGGTCCTTTTCTATAGCAATAACCTTCTCTGCGCCCTCTAAGAACAGGGCACGGGTTAATCCGCCGGGACCAGGCCCTATTTCAAACACTGTTCCCGTTAGAGGAGATGCGACTCTAGCAATCCGTTGGGTAAGATTAAGATCAAAAATAAAGTTCTGGCTAAGTGACTTTCTGGCCGGAAAATCTTTTTGATTTATCAGCTGCCGCAAAGGTGGTAAGGCAGAAATTTTTTCTGTAATCGAAGTCATTCTGAATGAAGCTGCTTGGTTGCTGCCATCTGCTGTGCGGTGTTAATGGCACTAATTATACTGCCTGGGTGACTGTTAAACCTTGCCGCTCGGTCAAAAGCTGTTCCATGATCAGGCGATGTGCGGATAAAGCTCAGACCAAGTGTGATGTTCACAGTCCTATAAAAATCAATAGTTTTCACAGGGATTAAGGCTTGGTCATGATACATGCATAGAACGACATCATAGCTATCCCGTTTTTCAGAATAAAACAGGGTGTCAGCAGAAAACGGTCCCAGCAAAGATGTTTTTTCAATTTCTTGGACTTGTATAAGTGGGATAAGTTTATCTGTCTCAAATCTGCCTAGATGCCCATCTTCGCCAGCATGCGGATTAAGGCCAGCAATAGCTATACGCGGAAAAGGACAGTTAAAGTATTGGCGAAGGGCCGTGCTTAAAACCTTAATAGTGCGTTTGAACAGTTCAGTTGTAATTGTTTTCTCAACATCTGATAGTGGGAGATGAATTGTCAAAGGCACAACACGCAAAGACGAATTGGCTAGCATCATGACAGGAAAGCTCTCCGAGCTGTCAAGTTTTGCAAGAAATTCAGTTTGTCCTGGAAATTCAAATCCATTTTCATACAAAACTGATTTGGCAATGGGGCTTGTAACTATAGCCGAAAACTGGCCCTGTTTGACTTGTTTTACCGCCTGTTTAATGGATTCCACAATCGTCGGCGCGTTTCTCGGATCAGGCTGCCCAACGCACGGCATAACTTGCCAGTCAATTTTCCAAACGCTGCATTTTTCAGCTGACAAACTGACGGTGGAATCAAAAGATGTGAAGGAAATATTCAGACCAGCAGCGAGGGCAACTGATGACAAATGTTCAATGTCACCCATCAGCACAATATTCTTTTGCCCTTCTGACCACGCCTTAAGGGCAATTTCAGGTCCAATTCCAGATGGGTCTCCAGGTGTAATTAGAGCTGGTTTGATAACATTCATGTGGTGTTATCTCTATAGATGATAGAGGCTTGTCTCTGAAGCCTGAGTAAAAATCGGCCGCTAAGCGTGGAAACGAGTTTTTCCATTTCAGCTCGTTTAATTTCCTGTAGATCAGGCAGAACAAGATCTGGCGCTTTTTTATCGCATAGCATGAAAACGACCATGCCTTCACTAAAAGCAAGTGGAGTCGTTTTTTCACCCACATCAAGGTCAAGAATTACTTTTTGCAGTTGCGGTGTTAGGCTGCCTATTTTCAAATTCTCCAACATTGGAGAAATGTCTGGTGCCAAAGTGCTGGCAAATTCTGCCATGTCAGAGCAGCTGTTAATCGACTTTGTTTGTTGGTAAAGCAAGTCTGAGGCCATCTGTCTTTTTTCAATCGAGGCGGTTAGAGGAATTTGAGCAACTGCACGGGCCAGAACAATTTCTGTTTCCAGGGGATCTAACAGGCCATTTTCACGCATCTCGGATTTTCGTAGAACAAATATTTGACCTTCCAATGAGAGAGGTCCAACAATTTCGCCAATCCTAGTTGATAGAAGAGGCGTTCTGATTTCACTAGGGAGGTGAGTAGCAAAGACCCAGTCAACTAAACCACCTCTGCTCGCTGTGGTAGCATCAGAATATTGTTGCGCAATACTGGCAAAATCTGCGCCATCGTTCAATGCGGCAACAATTTTTTCACCAAGAGATAAGGTCGCTTCAGGGGAACGATTAGGATTAGGCAAAAGAATAATCTCACTGAAGCGCACCTGAGGCTCGCTTTTAAGCTTAATTAATCTGTTAAGCTCTTGTTGTGCAGTTTTTTCAATGTTTTCAAATTGTCGCTTGAACTTTAGGCGCAGGGCGTTGCTCCACAATATGTCAGCTTTGATTTTGTTCAGAACTGTACGCTGTGGAATATTCAATTCTTTTAGAACTAGAGAACCTTTCTTGCCATTACGGCCAAAATTATTATCTAAGATTTTTTGGGCTGTGCTATCTAGCCTTGGAATGGTTCCAGGAGCAATACTTTTACCAAACTGCTGTTTAAGCCTGTCTGCGATCAACCCTTGCAATGCATCCCTTCGTAGAATTTTCTCGGATACTTTAAGTTGAGTGACCCTGCGCAAATAACTGATCCGGTCAGTCAATTCAAGATTTGTAATCGGTTCACTATTTACCAGCGCAATTACCCTTAATTCGTCTTTTGCCTGTAAGGGGGGGCTCATCAAAAATGTTGAAAACATTGCTACCGAGGCAATGCAGAGGGCGGAAATCTTTTTAACCCCTGTTATCATTGTCATATTTGTTTCAGCGATCTGGTGCCATTTAAGCATGATGATTTTTCCCTATTCATCAACGCGAGCAAGCAGGAAGCCACTGAAAAGACAGATAAGCAACGCAGGAGCCCAACCTGCCAGCACATAAGGTAGTTTTGCTGTGTTACCAAGCAGATAGACAATGTCTGAAAGAAAATAAACTGCAAAACCACTTCCCAGTCCAAGCACAATAAGACGTATTTTCGTTTGCCGTGAGAAATGCAAAAGCGTAAAGCTTGCAGCTAACATAGCAAGCCCAATCAGTTTGAAAGGGGTTGAAAGCAATTGATGAAAAAAAACTAAGTGTTGATTTACGGGCAAGCCAGCGCGTTTTTGAACAGCAATGAAGTTGGGAAAATTATAAATGCTTACGGTTTTTGGTGGCAATTTACTTTCTGCCAAGTCAGATAGTTTTAGGGTAGTCGGAAACATTACATCACCTAAGTATACCCGTTGACCGTCATTTTGAATGCGAATTGCATTTGAAATTATCCAGCTACCATTTACCAGCCTCATTTCATCAGCCTTTATGCGCCAGTCCAGTAGACCCTCTTTATGAATCTTATAGATTAATGGAGATCGGATTAATGATTTCTCAACCATTAGGGTTGCACCGTTGATGATAAAGTTATTCCCATCTGCAAGGTCGCGCATCCAGATACCATTTGTTGAGACTGATAATTCAGACCGCCTGTCATTGCCGAATATTTCTCCCATCAGGTATTCATATTGCTTCGCTGTGGTCGCAGCAATTGGATTAAAAACTGTGATGTGGAACAATCCAAAGGCGAAGACGGTCGCGATTACAGGAAGTAAGGCTTGCCAGATATTTTGTCCTGTTGTTCGGCCAACGAGAAATTCATGCGAACGTCCCCATANATAAAAGCATATCATGGAACCAAATAGAACAGCAAAAGGCAGAATTTNATCTACCAGCGTGGGGATGTTAATGATTGCAAGGAAGAAAATATACATNGAAGATAATTCTGGGGCTTTTTGACCTGCGCGCCGCAAAAGTTCAATGATTTCAATGAATGTAATGAAACTGATCAGTACAAGAAGAGTCAGAAACAGGATTTTTGCGTACTTCCTCGACATATAGGCAAGTAAGGTTAACGGGATGGATGAAAAAAAAGCCATTACTGTTCACCTCTTGATGTTTTAAGAGGAGATTGCGGTCGGAACCGTGACCAAAAAATTGCAAAGGCTGTTGGTTTCACAATGAGATAAAGGCCAAAAATCATAGGGAGAAAAATAACTAAATATAATGACGGCCATAAAAAAGGCGCGCTGGCCGTCAATGAACGGCTTAAGATCAGTCCTGCCTGCATCAATACGCCCAGCAGAGACACGATCAATATTCTTTTGTTGACCGTCTCGCGCAATATTCGGCCATGTAGCATGGTAGCTGTTGCAAGAATTACCAAACATAGGGCTAGAAAAGGTGACGCAATACGATAATGACCCATAGCCTTTCGATCATTTGCGTATTTTACAGGCAAGGTATCTGGAGGAAAGAGCAAATTTAGAATATTTTCTTCATGAGAATCAAGTATATTGCGCCGAGATGAAGTTGATGAATTCTGCCCAATATCTAGCATGTGCGTTTCGAACGAAAGAGAGGCTGTCGAGGAGCCATCCAAGGCTAATTCTGTTCTCTGGCCATTGCTTAAAATAAAGAGGGGGCGGCTATTAGAAACCAAAAAATGCCCTGTTTCTGAGGTAAGCGTGACTAGCCGGTCTGGGTTGCGAGCATCTTGAATAAAGACACGCCCAACCTTATTTCGATTGATGCGCTCGCCAACAAATAGTGTCATGTCATCAGCAATATCTATAAAAACATTGTCTTGGACTAACAGTTTGGGAATTGAAGCTCTTACAAGTGTCTGTAATTCCTTAAATTTTGAATAGCCATAGGGAAGAACGACAACTGAATTTACCGAAAGAATTACCGTCAGAAGAAGGCCAAATAAAAGAGGCATTTTGCTGAACTGGCTGGGACTGATGCCTATTGCCTGCATCACGATTAATTCACGATCAGTTAAAAACCGGTAAATCGTCCAGATCACGCCAATGAAACCTGCCATGGGCAGGGCAATTATCAGCCAGAGCGGCATGGGAAACAAAGATAATAGAATGAAGTTAAAAAAAGACCCGTCCTTGTTGACAACAAGCTCAAGCATGCGAAGCGCGTGATTTAGCCATACAACCGCTAAAAGACTGGCTAAAACCAGCAAGGTGTTAAAANAANACTGTCGGAACAGGTAGCCATGGAAATTCATGTANTCCTCNTTNTCCGNTTATGNCACATTGTTGGTNANGATCCTTTACGACAGATTTTTTNGAATCGTGATTNAATATCATAATCAAACTNGTTTTTCNAGTCAGCTTCAGTTTTCAAAGAAGCTGAATGGAGTGGNCANCAGGACAAAATACTGGATAAATCTGCACAAGTCTCCTACATAATGACAATATGACAATATAANATTNTACANANATTGCTNACTNCAGACAGGTAAAAACATGCCTCATNATCTAGATATTCATTTTTCNGCGNAATTTTCNACGACACATGTGCAACTTGTGCTNNTGCATGAANACGANGGTATAATCAACAAGGTGGATGAGGGNCTAATGGAAACGCTNTTAGCCGCCTGTAATTTNGCTGATTTTANTGGTAAGTCTGGTGANTTCCTACCTGTNNATTCTTCNTATGGNNCTGTTCTGATCGCNGGAATNGGGAAAGGCATGGATGCGGGTCTATCCGCTGAGACATGGGGCGGACGTTTGTTCAAACAGATGCAGTCAGTCCCCTTTAATCAGCTTCAGATAGATGCTGACCTATTGCCAGCGGAAATTATGCCCTCTGTACTATGCGGGGCCTTATCAGCAAGTTATTATTTCGATCAGTATTTCACAGTCAAAAAACCAGATAAAATCGCGGCAGAATTGCATGTTACTGCTGCAGATAAAACGAAGCTGTCACGCTCATGGAAACAGTGTAAAGCTTTAGTTGCTGGTGTATTCACAGCTCGTGACTTGCTTTATGAACCCGCTAATGTCCTATACCCAAAGGAATTTGCTCGTCGCTGTGCTGAACTTGAAGCGGTTGGCTTGGATGTGCAGATAATTACTGAAAAAGAGTTGGAAACACTTGGAATGGGGGCGCTGCTTGGCGTGGGACAGGGGTCACGCCGTGACTCGGCAGTTGTTGTGATGAATTGGAAGGGTGGCAGTGATGAGGCACCAATTGCTTTGGTGGGCAAGGGGGTCTGTTTTGATACGGGGGGCATTTCACTAAAACCAGCCAAAGGTATGGAGGATATGAAATGGGATATGGGTGGTGCGGCAGCAGTTACTGGTGCAATGCACGCATTGGCTGGCCGTAAGGTAAAACGAAATGTTGTCGGCATCATTGGTCTTGTTGAGAATATGCCAGATGGCAACGCGCAACGACCAGGTGATGTGGTGACGTCCTTATCCGGACAGACAATCGAAGTTATTAACACAGATGCCGAGGGCAGGCTGGTTCTGGCAGATGTGCTGACATATGTGCAGGACAAATTTAAACCGCAGGCGATTGTGAATCTGGCAACATTAACAGGAGCGATCATCGTGTCTCTGGGTAAGGAATATGCTGGTCTGTTTTCAAACAATGATGTGCTGGCCAATGCAGTGACAACAGCTGGCGGTAATGTAGACGAGAAATGCTGGCGCATGCCGATGGGAAAAGCCTATGATGATATGTTGAAATCACATATCGCAGATATGAAAAATATTGGTGGTCCTTATGGTGGTGCGATTACTGCGGCTTGTTTTCTGCATCGGTTTATCAAAAATGACACACCTTGGGTGCATCTAGACATTGCCGGCAAAGCCTGGTCAGAAAAAGCGAAACCAACAGTTCCCAAAGGGGGAACCGGGTTTGGTGTCAGGCTGTTGAATCAGATGATTGATGACTGGATGGATATGAAATAGATGAATGAGGGCAAGGATCCCAGTCAGTTATCCGTGCATGCTGAAGCAGCTCTGCTGCAGATTGACTTTTATCATTTGCGGAACGCTGATCTGGCGACACCGCTTGCTATGCTGGCACATAAAACAGTGGCGTCCGGTCACAAGCTTCTTATACTTGCGCACGAAGACAGCCACGTGGCTATCAGTGAAAGACTTTGGACATTCAGGCCAGACAGCTTTCTGGCACATGCAGCAGATGAGAATGAGGGCCATGAAAATGCACAGATATGGCTGACAAGTGATGTTGCCGTAAACCAGATTGACGCCCGTTTTCTGGCTCTTACAGCGGGGCTTGAACCACCTGAAGTTCAAAAGTTCGATCGGGTGTTTAACTTGTTTGATGGCACAAGTGAGGTGTCAGTTTCTGCTGCACGTGACAGCTGGAAACGCTGGTCTGGAAAGGAAGATGTAGCTTGTCGATATTTTGCGCAGGATGATCAGGGTCGTTGGAGCCAGAAAAAATAGTTTATGGAAATAGTCGCTTTCTGTTGAAGCATAGCAAAAATAGCTCTTGTCATCCCGCCTGAGTTTGCTATAAGCGAGCCTTAGTAGCATACACGGATGTAGCGGCTGCGTTTTCTTTAAAAAAGGATTATATTATGGCGGCTTCACGCACCTTTTCCATTATCAAACCAGATGCCACGCGTCGTAATTTGACAGGGGCGATCAATTCCAAAATCGAGGAGTCTGGCCTGAGAATTGTCGCCCAGAGACGCATCCACATGTCTCGTGAACAAGCTAAGGCTTTTTATGCTGTTCATGCTGAGCGGCCATTTTATAATGACCTTGTTGACTTCATGACTTCTGGTCCGGTTGTGGTGCAAGTACTTGAAGGCGAGAAAGCTGTAACAGCGTACCGCAAAATCATGGGGGCTACCAACCCAGCTGATGCGGCTGACGGCACAATCCGCAAATTATTTGCGGAGTCTATTGAAGCTAATTCTGTACATGGTTCTGATAGCGATAATAATGCAGCAATTGAGATTGCCCACTTCTTCAAGGAGGACGATATTGTCGGCTGATATTCTGCTCATCAAATTATAAGAATTCAAAAAGTGTGGCTTTCAGCCACGCCTTTTACTTGACTTATTTTCAGACAAGGAAATAGGCCATAAGGGCGAGTGTAATAATAATCACCGCGACAACATATTTTGAAATGTCCAAAAAGCCTTCATAAAAAGCGAGATTGTTCTTTGCATTTTTGTCAAACTTATCTGTATTCATAGCTTGTGCTCCCAGTCAGATGTTTGAAATTCTGCCCCTCTTTATGCCTTTGCCTGATGCTGAAATCAAGATAGAGTAGGAGCGTTTTTTGCTATTTTGGTGATCAGTTTAGCCTTGGAAAGGTGATTGTCCCTGCAGAGACTGTGCTCAAGCGGGACGTATCATACCAAATTACAGTTTGCGTGTGGACATTCAGTGCGCCTTCGCCAATAGCTGAAATGACAGCAGGATAGAGCTGGTGTTCGCACTTCAGCACTCTGTCAGATAAGGTCTGTTCAGTATCGTCGGCTCTTACAGCCAGCTTAGCCTGTGCGATTAAGGGGCCGTCATCAAGCGCAGCGGTGACCATATGCACAGACACACCATGTTCACTGCGTTTATCAGCAAGAACTCGCGCATGTGTATTTAAGCCTTTGTAATCTGGTAATAATGAGGGATGGATATTGATAATACGGGCATCAAATGTTTTAATGAAGGTTGCGGACAGCACAGACATATATCCTGCCAATACAATTAAATCCGGTTTTTGGCGCGTTAGCTGTTCGACCAGTGTTGCTTCATGCTCTTGCTTGGACTGATAGATATCTCGGTCAACAAGAACGGTTTTATGGCCTGCAGTGGCAGCGACTTCAAGTCCTTCTGCAGGCCGNTCAGAGNCNACAAGGCAAATTTCAAACNCTTCTTCTTTATTTGACAGCGCAGCCATATTGCTGCCTCTGCCCGAAATCAGAATAGCGATTCGCATNGNTCAGCCTNAGTTTGCAGNNAAAGTTTCATGCCCATGCGCTNTCAACATGGTGTAAAATAACAGCGTCANTTTGACGCTTGACTATGCTGCCGGCAANCCAGCAATCCTCNCCTGTCTGNAGAATTTTTTGTAATATGTTNTCANCATCTTNTGGCCGCACTGAGATTAACATGCCAATCCCACAATTAAATGTTCGGGCAAGTTCATAATTTTCCATNTNTGCTGCCTGCTTCANCCAGTAAAAAACAGGTGGNAACGGGCGCGCTTTCAGCTCAAGNTGAAGTGCTAGATCATTACTAAATACCCGTGGAGGGTTTTCGATCAGCCCTCCNCCAGTGATATGACTGATTGAGGTAACAGTACCCGCTGANAGAGCGGCTTTNACAGCGNCTGNATAAATACGTGTTGGCGNTAGCAAGGCTGTTCCAAGCGGCATATGACTCGCGAANGGCGCCGCTTCAGACANATTCAACCNCAGGCTGGNAATAACTTTNCGNACAAGAGAAAAGCCGTTGGCNTGAATCCCAGATGANGGCAGGGCGAGGACTANATCACCGTCTTTGACATTGTTTGCTGACANTAACTGTCCTCTTTCTGCAGCGCCCACACAAAAGCCTGCAAGATCATANCCANCCGGCGGATAGACGCNCGGCATTTCTGCAGTTTCGCCGCCTATGAGGGCGCAACCCGCTTCAATGCAGCCATCTGCAACACCTTTTATAATGCTNGCTGCAGTTGNCGTATCCAGCTTACCAGTTGCAAANTAATCAAGGAAAAACAGGGGGAGGGCGCCTTGTGCAAGAATATCATTTGCGCACATCGCAACTAAATCAATGCCTAAACCCCTGTGCTGGCTCACGGNTTGTGCTAATTCTAATTTGGTGCCAACACCATCTGTNGCNGCAACAAGAATGGGATCGCNGTATCCGGCTGCCTTCAAATCAAACAAGCCGCCAAAGCCACCTAATTCAGGGTTTGCCCCGGNTCTGTTTGTGCGGCGCGCAGCAGGTTTAATGGCATCTACCAGCGTATCACCAGCGTCAATGTCAACCCCAGCGTCCCGATAAGTTAAAGGGATAGACTGAGTTTCTTTTNTGGCCATATTCTTTTAATTTCCTTTTTAGTTCAGTAGTCTAAATGGCAAATCCACGTTAATGTGGAACAAGGAAGAANAGGGGTGTTTCCAAACATGCGCTGTAATAGCATATTTCTGGCTATCTGTTTAGCTTTATCCACATCACTTGTGCAGGCAGAAACCTGCACAAGCCCTGCNTTTGCGGTGAATGGNCTTCAGNTAGANACAACAGCAGTAGATGGAACTCTNGCACGCAAGAAGGCCCTTANTCAGGCAACAGCAGATGCGTTTGCCATAATTAAACGACGTCTTCTGCTTCCCACTCAACCGGCTGCAGATCAGCTTGATGAATTGGCCTTTGCGGATTTTATTGANTTCATTCATATTGAATCAGAAACNGCCTTGGCACAGCGTTACATNGCCGAGATCGATATNTGCTTTGATCCCGTAAGGTTAAGAGATCAGTTCATAAANTCAGGTTTGCTCTGGTCAGAATTATTCAGCTCGCCAGTTTTGCTTCTGCCCGTGTGGCAGGATCCTTCAGGCATAAGGGTATGGACCCGAAATGTCGCCTGGTTGGATGTCTGGCGGCAAATGGATGCTCAGGATGATCAGCTGTTAAGGTTTACCATTCTCACGCCTGACCTGGCGCTCGAACGTCGTCTGCCTCCTGAACGCATCCGCAATTATGATTCCAGTATATTGGCCTTATCTGCAGCAGCAGCAGGTGCGCAGCAAATTGCGGTTCTATTTGCTGGTCTGGAATATACAGGTGACGTGCCAAAGCTAATTATGAAAGCAGACCTGTTTGATGTGGATGGAAAGTTTTTATCAGAAATAAGTGCAGTTGAAACAGATATGAACGGGCGCACAAATATGCCAGAAGCGTTCAGTTACTTTCGTGAGGACTTTATTACCACATTATCGGGTATCTGGCAGCAGAAAAACCTTTACACNCTTGANGACCGGGCAGATATTCATGTTGAGTTGCCNGTNAGTAATNTGCAGANTTGGTACCGGTTACGCACGTTGTTATCCGAATTACCCATTGTCCAATCTNTTTCTGTTGTGAAACTGACNTCGAGNTCTGGTCTTNTGANNCTCAGCTTATCTGGTTCGGTNGAAGCCTTGCAGATGNCNGTGCGTTCAATTGGATACAGGCTTGAGGTTGCTGGNGCAGTTTATCAGTTAAAGCTTGACACAAGCTGAATAGATGACTGTTTGCATGAAATGANGACTCAATTGCCNNTGACATTGCTNCTGCCATCTNCTTATGACAAAGACAGTTTTGTGATAGGCAGCGCAAATGAGAAGGCNTTAGGCTGGTTAGAGCGGTGGCCGGATTGGCCGTTGCCTTNNAAGNGCTTNAATCTCTANGGACCANCAGGAAGCGGAAAGACGCATCTGTCTTATCTGTGGGCGGGCNGGGGCGAGGCTNTAGCCTTAAATAATTTATCNCACTTTGACCANGANCAGTTTTTGGAAACGCNACATGTAGTGCTGGATGATTTTGGAGTATCTGGCTATTATNATGANACGGCGGTNTTTCATTTGCTGAATTATATCAGTTCTGTCTCAGGAACGCTTTTAATNATCAGCCCCTATCCGGTNGCTCAATATAAGACTNCTNTATCTGATCTGAGGTCACGNTTGCGTTCAGTAGCAGCACAGGAAATTGACCTNCCAGATGATNGGCTTTTAAAAGNAGTGCTGGCAAAACACTTCACAGATCGGCAATGTACAGTATCAGAACAGGTTTTAAACTATATTGTGNANCGGATGGAGCGGAGCTTTTCAGCAGCTCAGCAANTGTCTGCNGAAATAGACGCATTAGCTCTGTCACGAAAGGTTCCTGTNANTCTGACAATCGCTCGTCAGGTTCTCGACAGNNNCNAGGTAAANTTGATATANATTAAATNAACAAAAAAGTGAAAAGGAAACTNGCTAATGCTTGATTTTGGACTGACAGGAAAAAANGCGATCGTNTGTGCGTCATCAAAGGGACTTGGNCTGGGTTGTGCGCAGGCATTNGCAAAGACAGGTGTAAATCTGGTCATGTGTGCCCGNGGTGGGGAATTACTNGAAAAAGTGGCTGCTGATATTCGATCTGAAACAGGTGTAACGGTAAAGACAGTNGCNTGTGACATTACNTCTGCGCAGGGGCGGGAAGCTGTTTTNGCNGCTGCTGGTCATGTTGATATTCTTGTCAATAATGCAGGNGGCCCGCCACCNGGTGATTTTAGAGACTGGANNCGTGATGATTGGATTAAAGCNCTTGATGCNAATATGCTGACTGCCATTGAANTGATAAAAGCAGTGNTTGATCCGATGATTGANCAACGGTTTGGGCGGATAGTGAACATNACATCTGGTTCAGTNAAATCGCCAATCCCGCAATTGGGGCTNTCTAATGGNGCNCGATCCGGGCTGACAGGTTTNGTGGGTGGGATCGCANGGCANGTGGCAAGGCATAATGTGACTATCAACGGTCTGCTNCCNGGCCAGTTCAACACTGACCGAATTGAAGGCTTAATTGANAACACNGCACGCCAACAAAANAAATCACNCGAAGATGTGCGCGCAGAATTAGANGCTCGTAACCCNTCTGGCCGNCTGGGTCATATNGATGAATTTGGTTTTGCCTGTGCTTTTATCTGTTCTGCCCATTCAGGATATCTTGTTGGCCAGAATATTCTNGTNGATGGGGGNAGCTTTAATTCTAACGGGTAACGCTGNAATNTNTTANGGCGANATNNGCAGGAGTTTTGTTTTTCCGTTTGTTACANAAAGGGCGAGACGTCCTTTTTTCAGNTCAAGGGCCACNNGGCCAAAGATNTCATANCGCCANCCAGATAAGGCAGGAANGTCGGCCTTGTCATTCAGCGCCANCTTTTCAAGGTCATCCGAACTAGCGATCAGNCGNGGNGCAACTTCAAATTCTTCGGTTACATGTTTGAGCAGAACTTTCAGCAGGTCAACAAGAGCTTGAGGTGCCTTTTCTCGTTTTTCCTGATGTTCAAACTGTGGATAGTCAAGTTCTGGTATTTGCGCTGCTTGCTGCAGAATATGCAGTACTGGTTTCACCAGTTTACCTGTTTCTCCACCAGGGAATCCTCTGATTTTCCTGAATTCAGCGGCAGTCTTTGGGTTCGAACCGGCGAGGTCAATCAATGTGTCATCACGCAACAGACGGTTGCGAGGCACATCACGTTTCTGTGCTTCTAACTCCCGCCACTGGGCGAGCTTGGCTAACCTGTTCACCATAGAGGGTTTTCCCCCTCTGAATTTGAGCCGCTTCCACATTGTTTCTGGAGCTGGTAGATATAAAGATAGCGCCGAAAGAGATGCAAGTTCACTCTCCACCCATTCTGTCCGATTGGTTTCTTTCAGATGGGCCAGCATCCGCGGATAAATTTCTACAAGGTAGATAACATCATCTGCTGCATATTCTACCTGTCTGTCTGTCAGCGGCCGTTCCATCCAATTGGTAAATCGTGATGATTTATCAATTGTTCGTCCTGTGTAATGCTGTACCAGCCTGTCATAGCCAACTTGATCCCCGAAGCCACAGACCATTGCTGCAATCTGTGTATCATAGATAGGAAAAGGCACTTGTCCTGTCAGATGGACGAAGATCTCCAAATCCTGACGCCCGGCATGAAAGACTTTTATGATGCTGGGATTCTGCATCAAATTGTAAAGCGCGGACATATCAATATCAGGGACCAGAGGGTCAACACATAATGTTGTTCCTGCCGCACTGAGCTGAACCAAGCATAATTTCGGATAGTAGGTGTTCTCACGCATGAATTCTGTGTCAATCGCCACAAATTCGGCACCCGACAGCTTTGAAAGCGCTGAGTTAAGTTCTTCGGTTGTCTCAATGAGCTGGGGTTCAGGATACATGATGCAGAGTGTAGTGGTTTAAGGTGTCAACAGTAAAGCGTAACAGGGTGTGATCAGAGGTCTATTTTTTGCGATATGGTGAACAACTTATATCGAAGGGTGAATTTTCATTCATTTGCTTGTTCTTTTCCATAAGTGTTATATGTGTATCAAAGTTACAGGAATTTTTTGGCTCAGGAATGTTGTGTGAGGAGCTTTGATTGATGGTAAGGGTGGTTACTAAGAATAGTATTAGGGCAGCATTAAGTGGCTTTGTCTTGCTTGTTTGTTCTGGTGTTCCGTTGGCAGCTGATGCTGTAGAGCTTGCAGCTCATGAAGCGACCTACAATATGAGCCTTTTGTCTGTTGACCAAGATTCACAGATGGCCGGCATTAAGGGTAAGACCAGTTTTACTATCCGCAGGGATTGTGATGGCTGGAAATCATCTGAAAACTATGTCCTTGAGTTTGACTATCAGTCTGGCGAAACAGCTATCATGGCGTCTCATTTCTCTTCATGGGAGGAGCTTGCAGGACAGCTTTATTCGTTTGAAGTGCATGAGGGGTCAACATTTGACGATGAAAAGAAATTTAATGGTTATGCAAACCTGCCGCCGGTAGCAGAACGCGCTGAGGCGTTTTTCTCAATGCAGCCAGACACAGCTATGCCATTACCTGCTAAAGTCTTTTTTCCGGTTGCCCACACACGCGAGTTACTGGACAAAGCTGAAAAGGGTGGAAAGCTGTTTTCAGCCCATATTTTTTTCGGGGCTGAACCTGATCGCGCCTTGAAAAGAACCAGCTCTGTGATTGGTGCGCGTCAGGCGGTCAAGAATGAGGATAGATTGGGGCAATTAGCAGCGCAGGATTACTATCCTATCCAAATCGCCTATTTCGACCCAAACAGCACTGAAGCAATTCCTGAATACGAAATTACTTTCCATATGCTTCCAAATGGCGTGGTGGCTTATTATGAGGTGGATTATGGCACATTTGCAATCGATGCGGAGCTGGTTGACGCCAAACCTCTGCCGCAGCCAAATTGCTCATAGTTTCGGACGGTTATTTGGCGTAACAGCATAGATGTGCGGCGCCATGAAGATAGAGATGATCAGGGCACGGATTTGAAGTACGTAGGGGAACGAGAATATCACTATTGACCGAGGAGCGAATATACCAAGGCCATTTGCGCGGGATATTTGTGAACAGCCGCTCACTTTTAGCCAGTATGCCACCGATAAGAATTATGTCAGGGTCAAGTAAACCAATTACCATTGCCAGCCCGCGTGAAATTCTATCCTCGATCACTTGCATTGCCGATTCAGCAACAATGTCGCCGGTTTCAGCTTGCTTTATGATGTTTTCTGCAGTCAATTTTTTTCCAGTCAGCAACTCATAATCATGGCTAAGGCCTTCAAGGCTGACAAAATGCTCAATACAGCCTGTTCGCCCGCAAACGCATTTCCGTCCTTCCAATTCATAATCCGCCGGCCAGGGAAGGGACAAATGTCCCCAGTCTCCAGCCAGCCCGTGTGGCCCGGAGAGAAGTTTGTCATAGACAATGATACCGCCACACACAGACTGATCTAAAGACAGCGCAAAAATGGTCGGTTTATTGTCAAGCTGAAGCACCGATCTGGCTGCCACAGCCAAGCATTGGCCATCTGAGGCCACAATAACGGAGTGATTCAGGGCCGCTTGCAAGTCACGGCGCAGCGTCTTCTGAGCAATAAGGGGGTGATGGAGACTTGCAATCATCCCTGTCGATGTGGTTTCATGACCCTTCACTGACACGCCAAATGGTAACAGAATATCATATTTATCCAAACAATGTTTCAGCGTAGATTCCAGCTGAAAAAGGAGCTCTGAGTAGGTATCAGCAGGCTTGAACGAGAAGCTGTAAACAAAATCGCCATCATGATTAATGACAGCGATACTATTTTCACATGGGCTAAGCCGGATGCCACATTTCATGGGCGACCGTCCTTTCGAGCCCTTATTTTATTTTGGCTTCTTTGAATAACACGTGTTTGCGAGCCTTAGGGTCATATTTTTTCAGCTCTAATTTTTCTGGCTTAGTCCGCGGGTTTTTCTTAGTGACATAGTAAAACCCTGTATCAGCAGTGCTGACGAGCTTAATTTGTAATGTTGCTGGCTTAGCCATCATCCACTCCATAAACAACCAGAAATCTTGCAGACGATGGTGTATGCGTTAGAATCGTGCCAAAGTCAAGTTGTCTACGACAAAAAGCGCTTCAACATGAGGAATGACTGACAGCTTAGCGTCTGCGCCGTCTAGCTGATTTGTGTCGTCCTTTGGACCGTCTTTTATATTTTTCCTGAAGGGACCGTGCTGTCTCTGCCTGCTGAGAGCCACCTGATATCCAACTAAGGCTGATGTCGCCGCTGACAGGGGCAATATTTTCAAGGCGGCATAGTAATTTGTCACCAAGTCGAAATAGCCAGCCATGATTGCGTCCAAGTAACATCATACCGCCGGCAACAATTTCGTAAAAATCATCTGGCAGGGTCCGCCTTGGCACAAACCCTTCACTGGCTCCATCATCCAGCTTCACAAATAAACCGGACTTGATCAGACCCGTTATAATCACTTCAAACTCTGTGATTGTCTTATGGTTGAGAATCTGCGCAGCCAGTCGTGCGGTTGTGCGCCGTTCAGCTTTTGCAGCAGCTTGTTCTGTCTGGCTGATGGCTGCGCATATTTCATTTAATTTTTCTCTGCTCGCTGACGACCTGCTGACTTTTTTGCCAGTCATAATCTTTATCAGGCCGCGATGTACCAAAAGATCAGCATAGCGGCGGATAGGAGAGGTAAAATGTGCATAACGTGTGAGTCCCAGCCCATAGTGACCGATATTATCCGGTGAATAAACAGCTCGTGACTGACAGCGCAGAACAGCCTCATTCACAGCTGTTTCAGAATCTGTGTCTTTTACTTTCATCAGCAGTTTGTTAAATCTGTGCGGGGTCATGACCTGGCCCTTGGCGAATGGCAAAGACAGCGCGTCTGTCAGTTCGTGTAAGCTGACTATTTTTTCTGGGTCAGGCTGATCATGTATTCGGTAGACACAGCTTTCCCCAGCCTGTTCCAGTGTTTCGGCAGCACATGTATTGGCGGCGATCATGAATTCCTCAATAAGTTGATGTGCTTCCTCTTGATGATGCTCGGTAACGCTGACCGGCTGATCTGTCTCATCAAATTGGATCCGGGCTTCGCTAAGATTCAAGTTCAATGTACCGCGCCGGTTTCGTGATTTATGAAGTGCACGAAACGCGCCAATTAAATGATGAAGTATGCCTGGTGTGACTTTACAATCAGCCTCATCAAGGCTGCCTTCTATGACCTGTTGAACTAGTGTGTAGGTCAGGCGGGCAGATGACCTGATGAGTGCCTGAAAAAATTTATGTGATTGCTTGTTTCCTGCGCTGTCTATTATCATTTCAACTGCCAGACAGGCTCTATCTTCATGCGGGCGCAAAGAACATAAGCCGTTTGACAATGCTTCTGGCAGCATGGGCACTACGGTGCCTGGCAGATATACCGAATTGCCGCGCTGTCTGGCTTCCTTGTCTAAAATGTCGCCGTTTTTCACATAGGTGCTTACATCTGCAATAGCAACAATGATGCGCCAGCAATTTTCTGGGGCGGGTTCAGCAAAGACGGCATCATCAAAGTCTTTGGCATCTTCGCCGTCTATTGTTACAAGAGGTACAGCGCGTAAATCTTCTCGATTGCCTAACTCTGGCAAAGAGGCGGCTGCTGCTGCGTCCTCCATCTCTTCAGTGAAGACATGACGCAAGTCAAATTCAGCGATGGCTAACGCTGTAAAGGAATGTGTGCTGTTAATTGAGCCAAGGTTGCGCAAAGGATGGGCAACAAAGTGATACCCGTTTTCCTTTACTAATTCTGCTTCCAGAAGGTCATCTTCAGAAAATGTCAGGTTGAGCTTGTTTCTGATCGGAATATCTTTCTTGCCGCCCTTTTCAGCTGGCACAAGAACCCAGCGGGGCTTTTTGGTTTTGCTTATATTCACAGCTTGCCCGAAAATGTGGCTCTGCCCCTTTGGCAATATGCGTATTAGCTCTGCCTTACAGTTTAGTTCATCCAGGCTCAGCCTCAGCCGTGCAAGCACGCGGTCACCTCGCTGCATAGCCTTGCCAGGTTTGGTTGAAGGCAGGATCGTAATTATTGGGCTTTCCTGCTCATCTCTATCAGAAAGCCTGGCCTGAGCATAACCATCATGATCAATCGAGATAACCTGCAGCAGGCTAATTGCTGGCATTTTGGACGCCTTATTTAAGTGTGCAGTGGTATTATCTGTTGCCAGACGATGAAGCCTGGCTCGCAATTCTGCACGTTGCTGAGGGGAAATACCAAAGGCTTTTGCTATCTCGCGCAGTTTTGGTGGTGTGGAGCTGGCCGTAATAAAAGCACTTAGTGCATCATCGTCAGGCATGGTTGGGCGTTGTTTTGTCACTGCTCACTCAGCCTGATTTTATCTTAGTTCTTACCTTTGTCGTCTTCGTTTTTACCTTTGCTTTGCCTTTTGTTTTTTTGACCTTTGACTTCTTTTCTGGCTGGGCAGCTTTTGCTGCTAAAATTTCGAGAGCGTCAGTCAATGTCACGCTATCCATCTGCAGTGTCTTAGGCATGTGAGCACGCAGCTTGTTATGCTCAAAATATGGCCCAAAGCGGCCACGTTTCAAATGAACTTCACCGCCATCTGGATGCTCTCCAAGAAAGCGCCCTGCTGTTTTTGCTGCTTCAGCTAGCAAATCAACAGCTCTGTTGATGCCAACGCTCAATAAATCATCACCCTCTTTCAGGCTGGTAAATTTTCCCTGATATTTCAGGTAAGGTCCATAGCGGCCGAGACCCGCTTGGATCATGTCGGATGTCTGCGGATGCAGACCGATATCGCGGGGTAGGGATAATAGACCAAGTGCATAGTCCAAATCAACATCCAAGAGAAGCTTTCCCTTTGGCACAGAAGATCTCTTAGGCTTTTTCACTTCTTCACCGCCAAGCTGTACATAAGACCCGTAAGGCCCCTTTTTCAGATAAACTGGAAGCTGATTGACCGGATCTGTGCCTAGTAATTTATCATCATCCAGTTCCTGCCCCTCATCATCACCACTTTCACCAGCAGCAACAATCTGACGCGTATACCGACAGTCTGGGTAATTATTGCAGCCAATGAAGGGACCAAACTTACCAAGTTTGAGTTCAAGATGTCCTGTTCCGCATTTGCTGCAGATACGCTGAATTTCACCGTTTTCATCTGGTGTGAAAAACAGTTTTTCAAGCTCACTGTCTAGTGTCTTCATGACATCTGGCACAGAAAGTGTCATTGCCTTTTCTATTGCAACAGCAAAATCAACCCAGAATTGCTTCAATAGCGCCCGCCAGTCCATTTTGCCGTCTGAGACTTGATCCAACTTTGCTTCAAGCGCAGCTGTGAAGTCGTACTCAACATAGCGGGTAAAGAAATTCTCTAAAAATGTAGAGACGATGCGCCCGCGATGTTCCGGTATAAATCGTTTGCCGTCCTTAAGCACATAGCCACGTTTTTCGATGACCTGCATAATGCTGGCATAAGTGGAAGGACGGCCAATACCCAGTTCTTCCATTCGTTTTACCAGACTGGCATCAGTATACCGTGGTGGTGGCTGGGTAAAATGCTGTTCTGGATGAACCTGCTGAACCGCTATATTCTGGCCCTGGCGCAAAGGTGGCAGAATTCGGTTTTGCGGGTCAGCTGATTTATCTTCCTGATCATCACGATCTTCTCGATAGATTTTCATGAACCCATCAAAAATAATGACTGAACCGTTTGCCCGCATTGTTAGATGATCTGTAGTCGCGCTTAAATCCGCAGCGGTCTGGTCAAGCTGTGCATCTGCCATTTGACTCGCAATAGTGCGCTTCCAAATCAGCTCATAAAGGCGAAACTGATCAAAATCCAGACATTTGCTTATCTCATCGGGATTTCGCCATATAGATGTAGGCCGGATCGCCTCGTGAGCTTCTTGTGCATTGGCTGCCTTTGATTTGTAAACACGCGGCTTTTCTGGTACAAACTTAGTCCCGATTGTTTGCTCAATAGCCTCCCTTATCTGACCGATGGCCTCAAAGCTGATTTGCACACCATCTGTACGCATATAGGTTATCAGTCCGGTTGTCTCACTGCCCAGATTAATGCCTTCATATAACTTCTGCGCAATTTGCATTGTCCGGCTGGCAGAAAACCCAAGTTTACGTGATGCTTCCTGTTGCAGGGTTGATGTCGTAAAGGGTGGGGAAGGGCGCCGCTTTATCCTTTTTGTTTCAATCGCAGAGACTTGCCAGTTTGCTGCTTCGATGCGTTGCTGTGCGGCACTAGCCTGCGCTTTTGTGGCAAGACTTAGCTTATCAAGCTTTTGTCCGTCAAGGTGGGTCAGCCGCGCTGAGAGGTTACCGCCATCTGTTGTCATGAAATCAGTATCCACTGACCAGAACTCATCTGTTAGAAAGGCTTCGATTTCACTTTCACGTTCGCAGATGAGGCGCAGAGCTACTGATTGTACGCGGCCGGCCGAACGTGACCCGGGTAATTTACGCCACAATACAGGAGACAGGCTGAAGCCGATCAAATGATCCAATGCGCGCCGGGCCAGATAAGCTTCGATCAAATCAATGTCTAGTTCACGCGGGCTGGTGATTGCTTTGGTAATTGCCGTTTTGGTAATTTCATTAAATACAACCCGCTCATAGGGGATATCACGTGTTTTATTATTTTGTTTCAGCAGCTCACAGACATGCCAGCTGATGGCCTCTCCTTCCCTGTCGGGGTCAGTCGCGAGGATCAGCCGGTCGGCACCGTTCAGCGCTTCACTGATATCACGCATACGTTGCCCGCCTGAATCAGACATTTGCCAGCTCATCTCAAAATCCTGATCAGGCTTCACAGAACCATCTTTAGATGGCAGGTCTCGAACGTGGCCATAAGAGGCGAGAACCGTATAGTTCTCACCCAGATAGCGGTTAATTGTTTTGGCCTTTGCTGGCGATTCGACCACCACGACTTTCATCTGTTGTAACCCTTTATCTGGTTTATTGATGGTCGTGGCTATATATACATATGATTCAGAACGTTAACTGTCTTGATAAAGGTGCGACTTCCGGTTCCCAGTATGTCCTCGCACTTCCCCAGTCAGTTCCAGCCCTAGAAGAATAACTTGACCATCTATCGCAGAGACATGGCACTAGCAACACAATTCGTCAACTCCAATCGGGGTACAAGTCATGTTTTTAATAAAATTTTGACTTATTTCTCACCATTTTTCTGCTGTCATTATAGCTCCTTCCTTGATATGAACGGCTCCAAATTTAAGACTGTCAGGCTGTTTCAGTTGCTGTCCCTCTCGTGTTGTCAAATTTAACACAGCCTCAATACTGCGAACGGGCTGCTAAAGCGGCGCAGCAATAACTAAAAAGTTATTGGACTGATATTTGGTGCTGTTTTAACAAGTAGTTTAACAATAGGAGTTTTCTGATTCATGCTGAAGAGCACATACCCTCATACCTTAATATTTTTTATCCGAAGGCTTTTTACTGAAAGAAATTTTTCTTTCCTCACCACTCAGAATTCTCTGAATATTTTGTTTATGGCGTGCCCAGCACAATAGCCCAACCCCCCAGACTGTGATTTCTGCTATTCCGGAATTTTCGAATGGGCCGAAGGATACAAACAGGCCAGCTGTAACAAAACTAAGCAGAGCTGAAAGAGAGGAGATACGTGTAAACGCTGCTACAAGTAGCCATGTCGCTGCCATTATCAATCCGGTAAAAGGAACAACAACAGTGATAACAGCCATTCCGGTCGCCACACCCTTCCCGCCGGCAAAACGCAGCCATACAGGAAAACAATGGCCAATCACTGAACCAAATCCAGCAAGTGCTGCGCTCTCTGGCGGCAGCCATAAACAGACAATAAAAAAGGCAATAGTGCCTTTCANTGCGTCCAGAATAAGGGTCAAGAATGCNAGCTCTTTATAACCTGACCGCANCACNTTTGTCGCACCNATATTACCTGAACCAATCGTCCGTATATCCTGTTTTGTTGCTAGATAAACCAGAACAAAACCAAAGGGAATGGAGCCAAGGATATAGCCAAATGAAAAGGATACCGCTAAATCAATAAGCATTGCGNTATCCATCAGCTAGCTTGTGTCTGGCAGGCAAGATATGCCATCAATCCATAGCCTGTTAACTTTGCCCTCACAAGGCTGACCGTCAAAAGGGGACATACGTGAAAGAGATTTAAATGTCTGCGCATCTATTACGCAAGCCGCATTTGGATCAATCTGAACCAAATCTGCTGGCTTACCCGTCTTGAGACAGCCGCTGTCAAGCTTCAGGATACGAGCTGGACCTGTACTCAGCAGTTCAAAGGCCCTTTGCCAAGAAAGCTGTCCGCCATGAACAAGCTTAGCTGTCATCTGCATAACTGTCTCAAGCCCGGGGCCGCCACAGCTGGCCAACGTAAAGGGCTGATTTTTCATATCTGGATTTACCGGAATATGATCTGAGGCTACTGCATCTATGGTGCCATCGGATAACCCGTTCACGATGGCCTGCCTGTCTTCTTCACATCGCAAAGGAGGGTTCATTTTCACGCGCGTGTCGTAACCAGATACTGCAANTTCATTCATCGNAAAATAAGGGGGTGCAGTGTCGGCAGTTATTTTTAGGCCGCGCTGTTTTGCCTGCCTGATTATCTTAACAGCACCAGCAGTTGAGATATGGCTCGCGTGATAATGCACTCCTGTCGCTTCTGCCAGTTGGACGTCGCGNTCTAGAACAAGTGTTTCAGCAAGAGCTGGTTTGCCNAGCAGNCCCAGCCGAGTAGAGGTTTCCCCTTCATTCATATCGCCATTTTCGCTCAGGCTGAAATCNTCACAGTGATGGATTATTGGCTTATCCAACATAGCCGCATAGGTCATGATACGATACATTGACAATGCACTCTGTANGGACATTGTGCCGCTGGCAAAGCCAACAGCACCCGCCTTCGCCATCAGGCCCAATTCAGCCATCTGATCTTGTTTTAGCCCTTTGGTCATCGCCCCATAGCAATGCACCTTTGGACCATTGGCGCGATCAGCCCGTACCTGCAGGCTGTCTATGATCGCGGCATTATCAATCACAGGCAGAGTTGAGGGCAGCAGAACAACAGTTGAGATTCCTCCTGAGGCTGCTGACTGCAACAGACTATCCATAGTTTCAAGATGTTCAGCGCCCGGATAACCNGACTGCACGCGCATATCTACAAAGCTCGGCCCAATAATCTGGCCTTTACAGTCAGTGATTTNATCAGCTGTGATGCTGCTGTCCGCACTGCCGTTCCCACTGTCTGCAATTATGCCATTTTNGATAAGCAGCCAACCATTNGCATCAATATTTTGCAAAGGGCAAATCAGACGGGCATTCNTCAGCAGTTCGCGCATTANTTTGCCTCCTGAGCCTGTGCAGACAAAGAAACGGCTTCAAGGCACGCCATTCTGGTTGCNACGCCCATCTCAACCTGAGTAGTGATTAANCTTCGATTGTGATCATCAGCGATAACCGAATCTATCTCTACGCCTCTGTTCATAGGGCCTGGGTGCATNATGAGCGCNTCTGGTGCTGTTGCGGCTAGTTTTTCNGCGTTGAGGCCAAACAGTTTAAAATATTCNTGNTGGCTNGNAATTTCTCGGCCTTCCATCCGTTCGGTCTGCAAGCGCAGCATCATGACAATNTCNGCNCCNGANATGCCGTCAACCAAATTGGTGAAAACAGGAACACCAAAGCTGTCAATCTTTGCCGGCAATAAGGTAGAGGGNCTAACAAAGCGTAATTCGGCGCCCATAGCCCCGAGCAGGTATAGATTTGATCGCGCCACCCGACTGTTTGCGATATCACCGCAGATTGCAATTTTCAACCCTTCTATCCGGCCAAACCGTCGTAATATTGTCAGCGCATCAAGAAGTGCCTGCGTGGGATGTTCGTGGCGGCCATCACCTGCATTAATAACACATCCATCAACATAATGGCTGAGCAGCGTTGGTGCACCAGCATTCTGATGACGGATAACCAGAATATCAGGTTTCATAGCGTTGAGGGTGGTTGCTGTGTCAATCAGTGTTTCGCCTTTTTTAACTGATGAACCAGACACTGAAATGTTTAATACAGACGCGCCTAGTCGCTTTGCAGCAACTTCAAAAGATACCCTGGTGCGTGTTGAATTTTCAAAAAAAAGATTGACCACTGCACGGCCTTTCAGCAGCGACTCTAGGCCCGGATCGTGGCGCTGGCCAGTGATGACATCAGCAAAATAGACAGAACGGTGAAGTAGCGACCGCATTTCCAGAACGCTTAGCCCTTCAATGCCCAGCAGATGGCGATGTGTTAAACGTGCTGCCGTCTTTTGTTTCAGGTCATCTGTCATCTGAGGAGGTGTATAATGATTTTTAGATGCGCCGTCCAGATATCTTTAGCACACTCATTTGTGATCATAAGTATCCAGCGCAGATTGCAGAATCCATACCGCAGCCAGACTGTCCCGCCTAATAGCTCTTTTTGCACGGGTCATATCGGCTGCGATCATACCTCTCTCCACTGCCTTTGTGGACAGACGTTCATCCTGAAAACTGATGGGGATCTCATGCAAACGCAGGAATGCATGTGCAAAATCCCTTATCGCATCGCATCGTGGGCCTGCGGTGCCATCCATATTTAAAGGCCAGCCCAGCACCAACCCACCTATATTGAACTCATGAATCTGCTCGACAAGTAGTTTTGCATCTGTTGTAAATTTTTTCCGCCACAAAACGGGCTTGGGAGAGGCAACACGGGTCTCGGGATCGGCAAGTGAAAGCCCGATTGTTTTTTTGCCGACATCTAGGCCAAGTAATTTTTGTCCGGGAGAAATCGCGTTTATAAGCTCGTAAAGGTTGCAGATGGGCATGGTCGCTGCTAATTAACGGGTCAGAGTGAAGTTATCGCCATTTTGTCAAAGGTCTTTTGCTATCATGTCTACAGATAAAGCCAGTGTAAATAAAGACACCGTTAAAAAAATCGGTCGTTTAGCAAGGCTACATATTCCAGAAGAGCAACAGGAAAAAATTGCTGATGAACTGAACGCTATTTTGAACTGGATTGAAGAATTAAATGAGGTGGATACCACGGGTGTCAAACCGCTTTCCAGTGTGACAGGTCATGAATTGCCGCAACGTGAAGATGTAGTGTCAGACGGTAATAAGGCAAAGGATATTCTGGCAAACGCACCAGAAGAGGCGAGCGGTTTTTTTGTTGTGCCGAAGGTGGTTGAATAATGAATGATATTCTAAAACTCAACGCGGTAGAAGCTTCGGCTGCGATGCAAAAGGGTGACACATCTTCTGTTGAGCTAACCAAAGCCTATCTCGCGGCAGCAAATGCAACTGCTGCGCTGAATAATTATGTCACCCTATGCGAAGACAAAGCCCTAGAAATGGCACAGCAGAGCGACAAACGGCGTGCAGATGGACGAGTCAGGCCATTAGAAGGTCTTCCGATTGGCGTAAAGGATTTGTTTTGCACCTCTGGTGTGGAAACCACTGCATGTTCTGATATCCTAAGAGGCTTTGTGCCAACTTATGAAAGTACAGTGACTGAGAAATTATGGGCCGCTGGTGGCGTCATGCTGGGTAAGCTGAATTGTGATGAGTTCGCTATGGGCTCAGCAAATGAGACATCAGTGTTTGGGCCTGCTGTTAACCCGTGGAGTGCTGCAAATGGCTCGGAGCTTGCAGCTGGCGGGTCATCAGGTGGGTCTGCATCTGCAGTGGCTGCTGGTTCTGCTTTGCTGGCAACAGGCACGGATACGGGAGGGTCTATCCGCCAGCCTGCAGCTTTTTGTGGAGTAGTTGGAATGAAGCCGACCTATGGTCGTTGCTCACGCTGGGGCATTGTTGCTTTTGCCTCATCCCTTGATCAGGCAGGACCATTTACTCGAACAGTTGAGGATTCAGCCCTGATGTTTCAGGCAATGGCTGGGCATGATCCCAAAGATTCAACTTCAGCCAACCTCCCAGTTCCTGACATGACAGCAGCGTTGGCAAAAGGGGTCAAGGGGTTGAAAATTGGTATTCCGTACGAATATGTGATGGATGGAATGGACCCGGCAATTACAGCCCTATGGGAAACCGGTCAGTCCTGGTTGAAGGATGCTGGTGCTGAATTGGTTCCAATTTCGTTGCCGTATACAAAATATGCTTTGCCAACTTATTATATAATTGCTCCAGCTGAGGCGTCATCAAATTTGGCCCGCTATGATGGAGTAAGATATGGCCAGAGGATCACAGAGGGCGGATCCCTGGATGAGATGTATGAAGCTACTCGCGCGGCTGGTTTTGGTGATGAGGTGAAACGGCGGATTATGATTGGAACCTATGCCTTGTCTGCTGGCTATTATGACGCCTATTACTTGAAAGCACAGCAGGTCAGGCGACTGATCCGGCAGGATTTTGAAACGGCTTTTCAGACTGTAAATGCAATTCTGACCCCAGCAACACCGTCTGCAGCATTTCCCTTGGGTGAAAAGCAGGACGATCCAGTGACTATGTATTTGAATGATGTATTCACTGTTCCTGCAAATTTGGCGGGCATTCCTGGTATCTCAGTGCCGGCAGGATTTTCGGAATCAGGATTGCCTCTGGGCTTGCAGGTGCTAAGTGGTGCCTTTTGTGAGGATACATTATATCAGGTAGCAAGATGTCTTGAGTTGCAGGCAGGTCTTTCAAGTGAGCCGCCACGTCATGCGTCTGCTGGTCTTTAAAGGAGAGAAAGGATGGGCAATCTTGTAAAAGGTCAGTCTGGCGAATGGGAAGTTGTCATAGGCATGGAAGTTCATGCGCAGGTCACTTCAGCCTCAAAACTGTTTTCGGGCTCGTCAACGTCATTCGGCGCAAACCCTAATCAAAATGTTTCGCTGGTCGATGCGGCCATGCCTGGCATGTTGCCCGTCATCAATTCAGAATGTGTACGCCAGGCCATTAAGACTGGGCTTGGCTTAAATGCTCAAATTAATTTGTTGAGCGTGTTTGATCGTAAAAATTATTTCTATGCTGATCTGCCGCAAGGCTACCAGATCAGCCAGTTCAAGCAACCTATTGTAGGCGAGGGAGCAATCACAATAGAACTTAAAGACGGGTCTAGTCATCAAATTGGGATTGAACGTCTTCATCTTGAACAGGATGCAGGAAAGTCATTACATGATCAGCATCCAACAAAGAGTTATATTGATCTTAACCGTTCGGGAGTTGCGTTGATGGAAATTGTTTCGCGCCCAGATTTGCGTTCTTCTGAACAGGCTGGAGCTTACATCAAAAAATTGCGTTCAATTCTGCGCTATTTGGGTACCTGNGATGGGAATATGGAAGAAGGTTCACTGCGCGCAGATGTGAATGTTTCAGTGCGAAAGCCAGGNGAGGTGCTGGGGACGAGAACAGAAACCAAGAACTTGAATTCTGTCAGATTTATTATGCAGGCGATCGATTTTGAAGTTGAGCGNCAGATTGAGATATTGGAANCAGGNGGGCAGATCGACCANGAAACACGTCTTTTTGATACAACGACTGGAGAGACGCGACAAATGCGCAGTAAAGAAGATGCGCATGATTACCGCTATTTCCCGGATCCTGATCTGCTGCCGCTGACCTTCACGCAGGACTATGTTAATNAGATTAAATCCAGTCTGCCTGAACTGCCTGATCAGATTAAAGCAAGGNTGATTTCTGAATATGGGCTGTCNGCCTATGATGCAGGTGTGTTAACTGAAGAACGTGAAACAGCTNAATTCTATGAAAGNGCAAGTGACGGGCGGGACAAGAANCTGGTTGCGAACTGGATGAGTGTTGAGTTGTTTGGTGCGTTGAATAAGGCTGGAAAATCATTATCTGAGAGCCCGGTCAGCCCAACGGCATTAGGGAAACTTGTCGATTTGATTTCTGATGGAACAATCTCCGGTCGGATTGCAAAGGATGTGTTTGCNGACATGTTTGAAACTGGCCGGGATGCCACTGTCATTATTGAAGAAAAAGGCCTGAAACAGGTATCAGATGCCGGTTCGATTGAAGGGCTGGTCGACCAGGTTTTAGCAGACAATCAAGATAAGGTAGCTGAATATCGCGGTGGTAAGGATAAGCTTTTTGGNTTCTTTGTTGGCCAGACAATGAAGCTGTCAGGAGGNCAGGCCAATCCAGGTATGGTAAATCAAGTCCTGAGAGCCAAACTGGATGGTTAAAGACTGGCGCGCAAAGCAGCTGCCCTGTTTTCGTCAGTCTGTTTATCCCAATAAGGCACCGCGCCGAAAATTTCTGTCAAAAATTCGATGAATACCTNTATTTTCGGGATGCGGTGGTTTTGTTTACGCCAAAGTGCGTGTATCGGGGTCCGCTCATCCACCATTGCTTCCAGAACTGGCACCAGTGCTCCCGATGTGATGTGACGGCCNACAATGTAGGTTGACATCATGGATAGTCCACCACCGTTAAGAACTGTTCTCAGAATAGCGTCGCCACTGTCTAGGCAAAGATTGCCGTGNGCGCGAAAGGTTTCCATTGTTGTTTCGTTAAGCCTAAANTGCCAATCATTATATTGGTTTCCTGNTTCAAGCGTGATCAGGCTGTGTTTGTTCAGATCACTTACCTGTTCAGGTGTGCCTCTATATTTGAGATAAGNAGGTGANGCCACGAGCTTACGCCTATTTGGAGCNAGAATTTGCATCATAANATTTTCTTGGTGGCTNGTTTCGGCAANTCTTATNTGCACATCTACTTTGCNTAGCGTNTTTTCAGAGTCATTTTCAGCTGTCATCAGGTCAAGATGAATATNTGGATACNTGTCTGCAAAAAGGGGCAGGTGAGGGGCTATATGACGATGAGCAAAGCCAGGTGGCGCATTCACCTGNAGCACACCTTTTAATTGCCCTGTCTCAGATCTNATCACAGCNTCAATATCATCCACATCTTTCAAAATGCTTCGACATTTTTCAAGATAAAGGTCGCCNAGNTCAGTAAGATCAACAGAACGCGTGGTTCTTCTCACCAATTGAGTGCCGAGATGCTTTTCTAAATATAACAGATGCTTGGATACAACAGAAGGGGCAACACCAATTTCTGCGGCTGCTGCTTTGAAAGAACGGTTTTTAGCAATCATGGTAAATACGCGCATTGCTGTCAGTTGGTCCATCTCATTTCCCTTATTTTATCTTCAAAGAAGCAAATAGAGGGGAAATGATAAACGGCAAGGCAGGCAAAGCAAATTGTTTTGCTAAAAAGTTTTCTCAAACAGTTAAAAATTAATCCACACTGTTCATTTCAAAATTGACAGAGTGGTTCGTCAGGATTAATCAGGAGATACAAACGCCGTAGGGAGTAATCCCAGTTCATGCCCTAAAATTTGCGGAGGGGTGGCCGAGTGGCTGAAGGCGGCGGTTTGCTAAATCGTTGAAGGAGGAAACTCCTTCCGGGGGTTCGAATCCCTTCCCCTCCGCCAAATATCTTCAATTAAATCAATGAGTTATAAAGTATTTGTCAAGACAGCAACGACAAGCTGTCAAGAAATAACTGGATCGATTTACCTTTCCAAATTTGACTTAACCTATTGAAATAACTAAAAACGTATGGCTTCCCCTCCGCCATTTTGTTTTCTAAAAAAATTTAGAATATGTAGTTTCACAAATACCATCAATGAATTTACCTAGAAATTTATCAATGATATTTTGTAGTCAAAATAAACGTATATTAATTTAAATCACATTTTTCAGTTTATTTAAGTGAAGCTTTAACAACGCCATTAACCTTGGTTTACATTTAAACTTCTGGCAAAGCGGCGTGTGGGAGTTGCGCGTGCTGCTGTCTTTGGACTGCAGTCACTCAGTGTTTTGGCAGAGATGTGGGTATATAATTTCATTATGCTGATTTAGATAATGAAGCAATAGTTTAAGTGCAAGAATTACATCGTTTACGCAAACTTTAGTTATGAAGTAGAACCAGATGTTTTTTAGCCCAGTTTGCGCGGATCAAAGATCCAATTTTAAACTTTTCATCTGAAAATTGACTGTCTCCAATCAAGCATTGTATTTCTGATTGGTCCTGATATACCGCCGAAACTTTAGTTTTTTCACCTTGAAATTCGATTGCTGAGACTATCGCTGTCTTAGAGCTTTTGGCTTTGGCTATTTCAAAAATCGTTTTGTCCATGCGAACTGCAAATTTTTTTCCAGACAATTGAACTATGTTATGATTTCCTACAAACTTGGCAACGAATTCGTTTTTTGGTCTGTTGAATATGTCAGCCGGTTTGTCAATTTGTTCAATTTTACCATCATTCATAACAACAATTATGTCTGATAAAGCTAAAGCCTCATCTTGTGAATGCGTGACGTGAATGAAAGTGATTCCAAGTTTTTGCTGAAGAGCTCTNAGCTCATATCTCATNTTTANTCTTAAAAAAGGGTCTAGCGCTGAGAGAGGCTCATCTAGCANTAACACAGACGGTTGAGTTATTAGCGAACGTGCTAANGCCACTCTTTGTTGNTGGCCNCCAGACAATTGCTTAGGAAAGCGGTCTTTAAATTCCAACATTTGCACCATTGATAACACTTTAGCCGCTTCCGTGTGTCTTANGNCTTTGTTAGTGCCTCGCATTTTCAGAGGAAAGGCCACATTATCGATNCAATTTAAATGAGGAAACAGNGCGTAATTCTGAAACATCATCGAAGTACCGCGTTTGGCAGGGGGTAGCTCGTTAATNACACTTTCTCCGAGNAAAATTTCGCCGCTNGAAACCTCTTCGTGGCCTGCAATCATCCTAAGTGTAGATGTTTTTCCACATCCTGANGGTCCCAATAAGCANCAATAAGTCCCNGCCGNAAGNTGCAGATTAACGTTTNGAACTGCNCTAACGNNNTCATANTCTTTATGGATGGAAATTAATGATAGNTTTTCTGGATTNAGNGCTCTGTNTATAAGAGACATGTGTTTACTCACTTGNATTTTNTTTATTACTCAATTGNTNAAGAGTCNCAGTTTTTCGCGGCGTNTTTTAAATNNNTNATNGTNGATGGTNTANCATAGTTCTTTTNATTAAAGCGCTGCAAAATTTGCACNAGGGCAACCNATTTTTACTNCTAGAAATTCTTGGAGAACACAAGCAGNNT
>PADU01000026.1:37000-39804 GCA_002700485.1 SAR116 cluster bacterium
AGGGAGTTTTTCANGNCACNCTNTTANNTANGAGGAGAAAAAAATGAANNATTACNCNAAAAATGTGATTTCAAGACGAAAAATGTTNAAAAGTACTGCTGCNATGGGTGCNGCNGCTGGAGCNAGTATCATGNTNGGTTGTCCCGCCGTGCATGCCAACGAGGCTCCAACNATCCGGTACTTGGGGACTGCCGTCAANATGGGTAGCGANCCAGAAAANCGCCTTTTTGAAGATACAGGGATNAAAGTCAAATATATATCAAAAACCACNGATGAAGTTGTGAAAACNATCCTCACNCAACCGAANAGCTTTGANATCGTCGACTCAGAATACTTTAGCATGCCNAANCTTGTNCCNTCCGGGAGNTTGCTCGGNATGGATACAANGCGGATCAANGAGTGGGANAATGTGGTGACCGCTTTTACTGAAGGTAAAGTNGGTGGTAAAACAATCGGAGANCANGGAACAGCACCCAAGAAAGTNCTTTATTTGAAGGGGGCNAATTCAAAGGAGTTTTCATCTGANCCAAGTAGATATGTNACATTGATTCCTACTGTATATAANGCAGANACTCTTGGGATAAGNCCCGATCTAATNAANCGNCCNATAAATACTTGGGCNGAACTCTTNAACCCAGAATTNAAGGGCAAGGCATGTATCTTAAATATTCCTTCAATAGGNATAATGGATGCTGCAATGGTTGTTGAAGCNATGGGCGAATACACATACCCAGATAAAGGNAANATGACTAAAGCTGAAATNGACCTGACGATGAAAATATTCACCGAGGCNAAAAAATCTGGACAGTTTAGGGCTTTTTGGAGCGANTTCAANGAAAGTGTAAACCTGATGGCTTCTGGTGAGGTCGTCATNCAATCTATGTGGGCTCCCGCAATAACGGCTGTACGGTCACANGGGGTCCCTTGCGTCTACCAACCTCTAAAGGAAGGTTACAGAGCTTGGGCTGCTGGTTTTGCTCTCCCNTCAACAGCTAAAGGAAGNCAAGCTGACATCTGTTATGAATATATAAANTGGTTCTTGTCAGGTTGGATGGGAGCTTACTTAAACAGNCAAGGNTATTACTCAGCTGTNCTGTCTACAGCCGAAGCGAATATGGAAGCTTANGAGTGGGATTATTGGATGAAAGGTAAGCCTGCTGCTAANGATATTTTATCACCCACTGGCCAAAAACTTGCTTCTGTAGGTGAAGTTCGTGATGGTGGNTCCTATGAAGATCGAATGGGCGGAGTGGCGTGNTGGAACGCAACCATGGATGAAAATAAATATATGGTTCGCAAATGGAATGAGATGATAGCGTCATAAGGATTGAAGTGGTAAGGCGCCTTGAAATAGGTGCCTTACCATGTGATAAATATCTAATTATGAAACTTAATTGGTCATTTCTCCTCGCTTTTCCGTTTTTTAGCGTTTTTGCTNTATTNTTTGTAATACCCCTAATGCTNACTTTTATTGTAAGCTTNTGGGATTACACTGAATATTCGATAATNCCTGATTTTATATGGTCTAACTATCAATACATTTTTGAAGGTTGTTTCGATTTCAACGTTGATGCGTGTTTAACCTTTCGAACNTATGCNTCTACACTATTCTANTGTTTTTTTGCGTGGTTACTTACTCTNATTATNGGGTTTACAGTGGCATTTTTNCTTGCTTTTCACGTNCGNTCGCTTCCTCTTCAAATCGCGCTTTTCTTGCTCTGCACTATACCNTTTTGGACGTCAAATGTCATAAGAATGGTGTCTTGGATACCNCTCCTTGGNAGGAATGGTCTATTCAATGAGTTTTTGTTGANTTTNGGAGTNATNCAAAGTCCTGTTGAATGGTTTTTATACTCACCGTTTGCAGTTNTATTGGCATTCGTCCANCTCTACACACTATTTATGATTGTTCCGATTTTTAACTCAATGATAAGGATAGACAATTCTNTCATTGAGGCAGCCTATGATTCCGGCTCAAGTGGATTGCAAATTTTGACGAATATAATNGTTCCACTATGTAAGCCCGGCATANTAATCGGCTCAATATTNGTGATCACAGTAGTAATGGGAGANTTNATCACCATTGGNATAATGGGCGGACAACAAATTGCATCAATNGGCAAGATAATCCAGGTTGAAATGTCTTACCTTCAGTTACCTGCGGCAGCAGCAAACGCGGTCATTTTATTAACTGCAACATTATTAATGATCTTTGCGATGACCCGAATTATTGATATTCGAAAAGAGCTTTAATGATGCAAAATAAAAAATTCTCATTCTACTTATGCTTAGCTGTATTTATAGCCTTTGTCTTTTTTTTATACGGACCAACCATTACCATAATTCTTCTGAGTTTTCAGGGTCCTGAGGGAGGGCTCACCTTCCCAATGAATGGGGTCTCAACTCATTGGTTTACTAAGCTTTTTGAGGGCGGTGGCTATGTTGATATTGGAGCCGCTTTTAGGCGCTCCCTTCTTCTTGGCACCATAGTGATGGTTCTTACAGTTGTTCTATCCGTTGCTGCTGGAATGGCATTTCGGAGAAGGTTTTTAGGCTCTGATACGTTATTCTATCTCACGATTTCAAGTTTGATTGTTCCTTCCATCATTCTATCGTTAGGCATAGCGCTAGAATTCAGATTGCTTGACGAAACCATAAAGATTATTGGTGCTAAATTTAACATTCATTGGATATTAAATGATTTCCAAACGTCATTAGCTATGTTGTCCAGCGGTCTTGGAGCTCAACTGACTTGGACGTTGCCTTTTGGTCTGTTGATCATGTTCGCGGTGTTTAACAGATTT
>PADU01000027.1 GCA_002700485.1 SAR116 cluster bacterium
CATGCGTCTGGAAACGCGTGAACTTCCTCAGTTCTACCTACATTTTAGGAGAGATATCCTGCAATAAACTTGTAATATTTTTCCAGTAACTATCTGAAACTTTATGAGGTGTGGTCATGAAGATTGGCATTAATGGCATGGGCCGAATTGGCCGTTTGGTGCTGCGGGCTGCTTTAGGCGGAGTCCCCCGAGACGCTAAAGACCAGAACTCGGATACACGGCTTGAAATCGTGCATTTGAATGAGGTCAGTGGTAGAGCTGATACCACAGCACATTTACTTGAGTTTGATAGTGTGCATGGACGTTGGCGTGCGGATATTGAGCCTGCTGAGAGCAGTATCACTGTTGATGGCCGACGTATGAGTTTTTCTTCATCTGAGCAGCCTGAAAATGTCGACTGGGGAGCGCATGGTTGTGACATGGTCTTTGAATGTACTGGGCGTTTTCGTACCCCAGAAAAACTTGCAGAATATTTTACCAAAGGGGTTCAAAAAGTCATTGTTGCCGCACCAGTTCAGGATGTCGAAGCGCTTAATGTTGTNTATGGAGTTAATGACCATCTTTATGACCCCATCAANCATAATATCGTAACGGCGGCGTCTTGCACTACCAATTGTCTNGCCCCGCTTGTCAAAGTCGTTCATCAGAGCATCGGCATACAACACGGTCANATNACAACCATTCACGATCCAACAAACACAAACGTGATTGTCGATNNACCGCACAAAGATTTGCGGCGTGCGCGTTCTGCCATGACATCCTTGATGCCAACTACAACAGGAAGTGCGAAAGCGATCGGGTTGATTTATCCTGAACTGAAGGGCAAGTTGAACGGTCATGCCGTGCGGGCGCCGGTCTTAAATGCCAGCCTGACCGACGCAGTGTTTGAACTTGCCCGGCCCATCAGTGCACAAGAAGTGAACGCATTATTTGCCGAAGCGGCAAATAATGAACTTGCCGGCATTCTTGGTTACGAGGAAAGGCCTCTTGTATCGGCGGATTATGTCAACGATACGCGGAGCTCCATAATAGATGCAGCCAGCACGCTAGTGACGGATGGCACCATGCTCAAAGTCTATGCTTGGTATGATAATGAAATGGGCTATGCCTGCCGAATGGTAGACCTGGCTAAAAGGATGNTTGACCTAAACCAATGAGACGGTCCCTTAGCCAGTATCTGACCGTCACCGGAACATATTGGGGCTTTACACTCTCAGATGGTGCCTTGCGGATACTCGTGCTTTTTCATTTCTTTAAGCTTGGGTATTCACCATTCACTTTGGCGCTATTGTTCCTCATGTACGAGGTAGCGGGGATTATAGCCAATCTTGGAGGTGGCTGGCTTGCAACTCGCTTCGGCATCCCAAGAATGCTTTTACTCGGGATAGCAACGCAGATACTNGGNTTGTTGTTTCTTTCATGTCTTGATCCGACATTTGGTCCGNTTCTTTCTGTTATCTGGGTTGTNGTGGCACAAGGNATTGCTGGTCTCGCTAAAGACATCACTAAAACCGCTTCGAAATCGGCCATCAAGGTTGTCAAGATCGACGAAGGTGAAGGTCTCTTTCGTTGGGTTGCCTGGTTTACTGGCTCAAAGAACGTCATGAAAGGTGTCGGATTCCTTCTTGGTGGTGTAATGTTGACAACGATGGGTTTCCGCGGCGGACTCTGGCTGATGGCAGGGCTTCTGGGTCTTCTCGCAGTATTGGTAGTTTTTACCCTTCCATCGAAACTCGGAGCAGGAGTTTCGTCCCGAACAATAAAGGAATTATTTAGCAAATCCTCTGCGGTAAACACGATTGCGCTGGCACGAATTTTTCTTTTTGGGGCGAGGGATACCTGGTTCGTCGTAGCGCTCCCAGTCTTTCTTTATGCCAATGGCTGGAGTTTCTGGGAAGTAGGAGGGTTTCTGGCGTTATGGACAATGCTTTATGGCCTCGTTCAGGGAGTGGCGCCTGCAATTATACGCATAACAAANGCCTCGGCTATCTCTCGGTCCGGTACGGTGGGGTGGGCAGTAGCGCTAGCGNTCGCCTTGATAGGTATTTCGGTCTGCATGATAGTGGAGATGGGTGTGCCAGTATTGATTACAGGCCTCCTTGTCTTTGGAGTATTTTTTGCAGTAAACTCTTCTCTACATTCCTTTCTGATTGTAGCCTATGCGGGTAGCAAAAAAGCCGCGGAGGATATCGGTTTTTATTACGCCGCTAATGCTGCCGGACGACTTGCTGGTACATTCTTATCAGGATTTCTATACCATCAAGGTGGACTGCTGGCGTGTCTTGCTGGTTCAGCGCTGTTTCTAGTTATCACAGCGCTCATGGTTGCACNGCTTCCTAAACTGAAAAATATAAGCTCATAGNGATCAAACCNCAGACTATAATGCTCAGATTGTGGCTGTAAAAAGCCACCTTCATAAGAATNGAGTACCTATATACTCCTAAAATTTGAGTGCGGGTAACNANGGTTTNGTACCCATGCATCAACTCAANCCCACTTTTTTAATNGTNGGGTCTTGAACAAATCTAGCCCCCTAAATTCCAGTATTTCTGATAATTACCAGGGATTAGTTTCCCTGCGTTCGTGGTGGTTTTTTGTTTTGAAAATAATTGCCGTGTTAATTTCTGAAAATATGGGAATGCGAACTAAAAGGCATTTCTTTTTCTTGTCATACCTTATAACGTTGATCTGTACTGTTTAGTATAGAACAGGAATTTGGAGACGGTTTTATGGATGATGAGAGACAGGAGATTTTGTGGGCTGATCTACTTGAGATGAAATCGATTGGCTATTTAATTCGAGCAAAAATTGAACAAAATTTAAGTTTGGTGATTTCTAATATTTCATCGAGCTTTATGGGTAACCGGCAACTGGCAAATCATAATACTGATGATGTTAGATATAATCTAAACAAAATATGTAGTACTAAATTCGATAAATCTGAAGTTTTGCCCAAGCTTATCCAATTAAAATTTTTAAAACACCGCCAAAAATTGAATAAGCAGCTTATTTCTAATTCAGCAGCAATGTTGGATACAGTTGAGAATCTTCAGAAAGTTCATAAAAAAATCATGAAAACTAATGAGGAGATCATAAAATTTAATTCAGAAATCATTAATCTTTCGACACAGTTATTGGCTGACGAAAATATAGATTCTAATTATAATCTGGACTCGAAAGCCATGAATATTGAGTTGGAAAGTCTGGAAAAGCAGTGCGTAAAATCCAGAAAAGATTGTGAAAAATTAACAAAAAAGGTGGATGTTGTTTTTAGGCAAAACCTAGAGTATCAACAAACGATTTTGAATAAAAGACAGAAAATTATGGAAAATCGAAAGAATGTTTCTGAGACTAGAAAGCATATAAATTTATTTCTCTAGAAAAGGTGTGAGAAGCAATACAAAAACTTAGGTTTTCAGTTCACAAAGATTAAATCTTATGTCTCTTGGCAAAAATTGGCAGGTTTNTGTCATTTTATTCGAANGTTCCAACATGTTTGCTTGCAGATTTTTCGTGTAGCNGCNAAACTAGTTGGAATTACTNAGGAGTAGGTTAAGGGAGATATTTATGCCTGCAAATGTAGAATTTTGCGCAATACTTACAATTCGATATTTAAAGCCTTCACTTATGGGCTCAGCGCACGATTGGATCTCTGAAAATATGCCTCAGCTACCATCCGGTGTTATAAGGATGCGATCTTTCCACATAGCACCAGATAGGGGAATGAGTATAATTTGGTTCAAAGAGCAGATNTTTTTAGATGAAGCTTTTCCGAAGTTGAAAGAATTTCAACAAGCAATAGCCGATAGATTTGAAGCTAAATGTGAGGCTCAGAAAGGGATTACAAGTCCTGAATTGGATATGGGCTGATTTATTTTATTTGGTTGTTTTGAATGATAGTTTTTTAAGTCGCGACCTTTAGGGTTGCGTCATTTTTTTGCAAGGCTCAGTGTATAAAATGGTCTTAAAGTGATTACCCAATCACATTCCATTTTTTTTATTCAAGAAATATTTGGTGGTACGGGTTGACATGTTTTGCAAGAAAATGCTCGGCGTGAGCCAATCTTGAACTGACATATTTCACCTTTGCATTTTGGGCACTTATCTTTTCCAAATATATTTACTCGTTCTCTATATCTGGTTTTAGATGGTTTTGCTTCATCTACGGTGATAATTGCGTTGTGTTTTACGCCAAGTTCTAACAGGTATTTGGCATCAGCCCACAATCGATCAAACGTGTTTCGCGATATTTCTTTCCCTAGAGTTTGCGGATGAATTGCCTGACGCCACAATATTTCTGAGCGATAAATATTCCCCACACCAGCCATTACAGATTGGTCCATAATTAAACGGCCTATAGGAGCCTTGCTTGCTGAAATCCTTTTGTATGCAAGTTCAGGTTTTGCGTCGGGTCGAAGTAAATCAGGCCCTATTTTTTTCATTAACAGAAGAGCGTCTGGCGTCTCTAGAACTCTGCAAATAGTCGGTCCGTTTACGTCAACCACATGAGTTTGGCCAATAAGACGAACACGAACAGCACCTTTGGGTTCTCTGAGAGGTAACTTGTGTTTTCGAATACGACCGAAGAGACCAAGGTGAATGTGGAGTGTNTTGTTATTTTTAAAGTGATAAAGAAGATGCTTGCCAAATGCCTCAACACTGATGCAAAAGTTTTNGTTTATAATGCTTGCTCCATCAGCAAAACGACCTTGTGGAGAGGAGATTTTGAGTATTTGATTTGCAAAAATCTGGTGATGNTCGCGAGCAGCCCGATGAATAGTGTGGCCTTCTGGCACTGCATACCCCTAATTCTTAGTAATGTTTTTGTCTCTCATGGTCTTATTTAGATCAAAAATTGATCTAAATGCTATCTATATCCTGTGATAATCGCAGCAAACAATTCTCTAACATTACAGTTTTAATTTTATAACTAANAGGAGCCTATCATTTTTACCAGTATTTTTAATTATTATCTGATTGTGTTAAATGCAGCACTTATCGGCTTCATGCTGTTTTTTGTAATTGTCGTTTCTCCAATAGTCTTCAGAACTCTATCACAAGATGCAGCAGCTAGATTCTTGCGAGNTGTTTTTCCACGACTATTCATGGCTGGTCTATTTATATCATTAGTAATGGTTATGCTTTCGTTATTTGGCAAAGAACAATATTTAATTTTGATTTCGTGCGTGATTACAGCGGGTTTTGCAATAAACTATTTTATTCTAACGCCAAAAATTAACAAANCTCGTGATGCAGTTTTAGCGGGAGACGAGCAGATGGAGAAGCCGTTCAAAATACTTCATCTGCTTTCTGTTTTGATATTTGTTGTTCAAATTTGTTTATCCATATTCGTTGTAGTCAAAAATACGATATGATTATCCATGTTTTAATCCGTAGCCGCTAAAGGAATTTATTTTCAGTAGCGGTTCATTACGAATTTAACAGCAAGGGTTAAATTTAGGTGATAGCACACCGCAACGTGACTTAAAAAATTACAGAAACACAAGGATAAATGTTAGGCTCGTAAACTGAGGGTCGTTGGTTTAGATCATATGCACACAGCTAAAAACATCGAATTATTTATGATGGGAAGTCACTCAATGTTAAGTTCTTTTTTGGGCTTTTAATTTAGCACTATTTCTGACGCCAAGACATTGCCAAGTGTTTATGTTTTATAGCGCATTTATGCGCAATTACCTGAGATTTGTGTGATTTTGGTCAAACTTCAATTTTTCTGATATTGAATGTACTAAAATGAAATAATTGATATTGGGCTGGTATGTCGTTATTTCTTTCAAAGATTTTGTATCATGAAGATTGGTTATGACAGAACAGAATTTAAGTTACGAAGGCCGCTTGCAGAAAAATTTTCTGGATACTTGGATTCATTACTTGGAATTCAATATTACCAGACATAGGCGAATAGCAAAACTTGCTGGAACACCAACAAGAGCATTAATTGCGGAAGTAATTTACTGGCATGAATTACTCATTTTGGCCGAAAAAGGGACAGATGAGCCTTTTGAAACTGTTAGAACAGAGATTGCAAAAACTGGCAAGGAAACACTTGAAAGATACTTAGATTCCAAAAAGCTCTCCATTAGCCTGATAAGTAGCATGACGGGGCTCCCTTTTGAGACAATAAGAAGACAGGTCAGGGCAATGGAATTAGCTGGATTGATTCAGCAATCTGAAGTTTATGGATTACTAATTAATAAAGAGTCAGAATTTCACCAAAAAATTGCAGGCGAGTTGGTCAATTTTGAACAGAATCAAATTGTGAAGCTCATTCGAAAAGTCCTAGATTAGAAATTTGCTTGTGTATTAGCGAAAATGCTTACATAAACAGTTTTTTCTTAAAAGATAGCAACACAGCCCCTGAACATTGGCTTTCCGCCGTTGCCTTAAAGTTGGCAAATTTAAAGATTATCCTTACTCCAGAGGTAAAATGATGGGATAAGTGAAAAGAATTTTCGTTTAGTTAAGACCCTTTTAGTAATTGGGGCCATGACCCTTTTTGCTGTCTTCACAATTCATTGGGCGTCGCTACAAAAGTTTAGACAAAACTTTTTCTTATCTAAAAAGCCATACTTTGAAGCTAAGTTGGTTAATCGTTGTTTGTTGCATGAGAGATTTTTTGCAATTGAGGTATTGGGACAACCAGAGAAATTTTATTTCCAGAATTCTAAAAGTAAGATTTTTGTTAAAAAAGAAAACAAAATACGTCTTTCTATAGACCGGAAATATCAAGATTATTTTTATACTCAGAATTATCAGTATGTAGGAAAAGATATGTTGTTCATTGCTGAATGCAGCTTTGATACTTCTATTCAGCGAGCTTTGACCTCAATGAGAGACACTTTTTCTTCTGACTGATTGCATTTGTCTAAATTTATTGACTATTTTAAGATCTCAGACAGCCAACGGAGAAAATTTAATGAATTATGACTTTGAAAAGTTGGCAGCTAATTTCTCCAGGAGATTTCTGAAAGCCGGAGACGTTCTCTTTCGTGAAGGGGACACTAACGGTGATGGCTATATTATTGAAACAGGTGAGCTCGAGTTAATAAGAAATGAGGGTGACACAAAAATACGCACAGCAGTTCTAGGTGAGGGTGAGGTATTAGGCGTTTGGAAAATATTATTTGCAAATAACGCAAGATATTTTACGGCAAAAACAACAGTCAAAACGGCTGTAATTGTTATTCCGGAAGCACACCTTCAGGCAATGCTAGATCAAGCGGACCCGTTCCTTTTGCATTGTTTTCGAAAGTGGCTTGATGTCTCTAGACAATACATGAAAGGCAGCTCTTCAAAATAAAATTTCAATCTTTACAGTTTTGCGTTCACGTAAATGCATCAATTGATGCAGCGGATGCCAGCCTTTTTGTGAGTTTGTTTTGCCACTTTATCGTCAAATGACTTTTCTGTTGGGGAGTGAGTCTCGCACTCCATTTTAATCCATTTCCTAGATAGCCTTTAATTTCACTTGAATTCATTATGGTGAAATGCTGATTAGAGAGAGCGCCCCCGAAAATTAGTGCGGGAAGCTACTGTATAAAATGTAAATTTCCTGTCACCCTCTGGGCAGGCAAACTTTGTCGTAAAGGTGATTTTGAAAGGCCTTATGAATATGGGGCGCTTTATTAATGACAATGTTGACAAAGCTCTTGAATCCTTCCACACAGCTTTTACCCTCTAAGAAAAGGAAGGTGTTCATATATGTTAAAAGTCGGATTGTTAGGCGCTGGGCGTATTGGACAGGTTCATGCAGCAGTGGTTGCTGCGCATGACGGTAGCAAGTTAGCGGCGATCTCAGATGTTTATGCACCAGCAGCAGAAGAATTGGCGGCAAAATATCATGCGCAGGTGAGGAGTTCAGATGAAATCATCGCTGACGAAGCCATTAATGCGGTTTTAATTGCCACCTCAACTGACACACATTCTGATTTGATCGAAGCAGCAACACAGGCGGGCAAAGCTGTTATGTGTGAAAAGCCTGTTGATTTAAGCTTGGAACGGGCCAGAGCATGTCTCGAGGCGGTGTCAGCAACAGGCAGGCCTGTGATGATTGGTTTTAATCGCAGGTTCGACCCAAGTTTTGCTGCCATTCGGGACAGTCTCGCTGCTGGGCAGATTGGCAAGGCAGAATTGCTGTCTGTTACGTCTTTTGATCCAGCACCGCCGCCGGTCGAGTATATCAAGGTTTCTGGCGGGATGTTCCGCGATATGATGATCCATGATTTTGATATGACCAACTTCATCATGGGTGAGACTCCCGTTTCCATCAGTGCCTCTGGGGCCTGTCTGGTTAATCCTGAGATTGGCAGGGCAGGTGACATTGATACGGCTGTTGTGACTCTGTCATATGCGGATGGGAAACTAGCAGTGATTAAAAATAGCCGCCGCGCGGCCTATGGCTATGATCAGCGTCTAGAATTGTTGGGAGCAGACGGTTTGCTACAAGCCCAAAATATGCTGGAAAATACCGTTATTAAGTCAACTGGTCAGGGAGTTATCAGCGCCAAGCCAACATACTTTTTCATAGAGCGCTATTTGCCAGCTTACAAAGCGGAATGGGCGGCATTCGTGGCAGCTGTTCAGGAAGGTGATGATATGCCTGTTTCCTTACAAGATGGAGTTCAGGCTCTAGCCATGGCTGAAGCGGCCCAACGTTCTTTTGATTCTTCCAGACCCGTGAGGCTGGCAGATGTNTAAGCCGCTTGATCTGATTACTGTAGGCCGGTCATCGGTTGACTTATATGGTGCTCAGATTGGTGGTCGCCTCGAAGATATGCGAAGCTTTGATAAATATATTGGCGGTAGTCCTACAAATATTGCCTGCGGGACAGCGCGGCTGGGGTTGAAGTCAGCCGTGATTACTGCGGTTGGCGATGAACATATGGGCCGGTTCATTCGTGAAGAGTTGGTCCGCGAAGGTGTAAATATCACAGGCGTAAAAATAGATCCGGACAGGCTGACCGCACTGGTCTTGTTGGGTATTCGTGACAAGGAACAGTTTCCACTTATTTTCTATCGAGAAAATTGCGCGGATATGGGGCTCAATGTTGAGGATATTGACCCTGATTTTATCCAGCAAGCCCGTGCAGTTGTGGCGACAGGCACTCACCTCAGCCATCCGCAAGTTGAAGCGGCAACTTTGAAAGCCCTAACTATCGCGAGAGAGGCCGGACTAAAAACTGCGTTGGATATTGATTACCGTCCTAATCTGTGGGGGGTGGCAGGCCATGGCGATGGCGAAAGCCGTTTTGTTGAATCACAAAAGGTAACTGAAAAGCTGCAATCAACGCTGCACTTGTTTCAATTGATTGTAGGCACAGAAGAAGAGTTTCATATTGCCGGTGGCAGCACAGATACAATATCTGCGTTGAGGGCGGTGCGCGCGGTCACAGCCGCTACTTTGGTCTGCAAGCGTGGCGCAGCTGGGGCAGTAGTTTTCGAAGAGGAAATCGGTGACAGCTTTGATGAAGGCCAGACTGGTCCAGGTTTTGCGATTGAGGTGTTTAATGTGCTGGGCGCAGGTGACGGGTTTATGTCTGGCCTGTTGAAGGGCTGGCTGGACGGAGAGAACTGGCCAACCGCTCTGAAATATGCCAATGCATGCGGGGCGTTTGCTGTCAGTCGTCATGGGTGTACACCTGCCTATCCGTCTTGGGAGGAGCTCCAGTTTTTCTTCGACTATCAGATCAAACGTCCGGATTTGCGCAATGATGTGCTTCTGGAACAGGTGCATTGGGCTACTAACCGCCATCTTGATTGGGTTGAATTAAAGGTTTTTGCTTTTGATCACAGAAGCCAAATGGAAGAGATGCAAGGGGCAACAGCTGAAAAAATTGGCGAGTTTAAAAGTTTATGTTTGCAGGCAGCTCTCCAGGTTTCTGGAGGTGAGAAGGGATTTGGTATTTTATGTGACGGCCGTTTGGGCCAGGAGGCCCTTTTTACAGCAGCAGACACAGACCTGTGGGTTGGCCGACCGGCAGAGTGGCCAGGTTCGCGGCCGCTGGATATAGAGCCTGATTTAGGAGCAGATTTTGGTAGGCTTTCCGAGTGGCCACGTGACCAAGTAGTAAAAGTTTTATGTTTCTGCCATCCAGATGATGACCATGGGCTTTGGAAACAACAAATCCTGACTGTTAAAAGGCTATTTGAGGCGTGCCGGCGTAATCAGCTTGAATTTTTGCTTGAAGTCCTCCCCTCCAAAGCAGGGGCGGTTGATGATATGACAACTGCTTTGGTCATCCAGCGTTTCTATGATGAAAGTATTTTTCCAGACTGGTGGAAGTTGGAGCCATTGTTAACAGTTGCTGCCTGGCGGAATGTGATTGATGCGATTGAACGAAATGATGCCCATACGCGCGGCATTGTTATTCTAGGCTTAGGTGAAACTGAGGAAAAGCTGGCACAGAGTTTTTCCATAGCCGCAACCTATCCCTTAGTAAAAGGTTTTGCTGTAGGCAGGACCATTTTTGCGGATGTTGCACAACAATGGTTTCTTGGAGCTAAAACGGATGCTAAAGCCATTGATGAAATGGCAAAAAACTTTCAAAAATTATGCGGAATTTGGGATAAAGCTAGGAAAGCTTAAGGCGGGTTAACTATACTTTTCGTTAGAAATAGATTTTGAAAAATTTGATGATGGCGCTCGCTAATTTTGCGGCGTGTTGGCAACATGAATATATGTTTTTTGATTTAATTTATCTGGGATATTTTTATTGATATAGCCTGCAAATAAAGTCAGACTTATTCACTGGTTTATCAATTTCATTTTGATTGACCCAATATGAGTTGGTAATAATGATATTCTAAAGAAAATTAGGTATGATTTTTCATTAGCAAATCAAAGTTGGTGGTAGTTTATGCGTTATTTATTTTTATTAGTGTTGTTGTTCAGCGCCTGTACAAAGGTTGATGAAATGCCAGTTATAACAGCAGATGCATTGAATACAAAACAGGTAGAGCCTGCCCCGCCGAAAATGGATGTTCCATTGAAGGCCTTTGAAATCTTGGTTGACTTGGAAGGCATGGAATCCATTCCTTATCAAGATGGAAATGGTCGCTCCGTTGGATATGGGTTTGCTATAGCACACTTAACTCCTGAAGAGCTCGCATTGATAGAGAACGTTGAGAATGTCAAAGAAGAGGAAGCCAACGCGGTCTTGAAAATAAAGGTTGATAAACTCATCAAAAAAATGGGGAGAGAGATCGAGGGTTGGGAAACAATCGAAGGTGGTAGAAAACTAGCTTTAATCTCAATGGCTTTTCAACTTGGCGTAGAGAATGTTTTAGCAATAAGTCCAAATAAATCAAAAAATTGGCCTCGATTTATTGGTTATGTAAAGGAAGCGGCAGTATCTAAAGGAATGAAGAGAGAAAGCTTATTTAAAAAAGCTGCAGATGAAATGATATTAAATGTCAATTCGAGGGGCCATAAGTTTAAAACATATTGGTATAATATCACTCCGAAAAGAGCCCTGCTAATGAACCAGCTTTTGCGAGGGCTATAGAATTGCCGTTTGGCACAAGGTGCTTTGAAACAGAGTTTTAGCATTATGAAATTTATTTTAATCTTATCAGCTTTTTTTATGCTTTCTGCATGTGCAGCAGAATTTGCAGAGCTCAATATTGGCAAGTTCTCATCAGAGCCAACAAGTGCAGATGAGACGGCTAGTGAAGAAGATATAGTTAAATTGCGTTTTAATGATACGCAATTACGAAAGTTGCAAGTTGGGTTGGTATCCCAAGATGTATTGGAAATATTGGGGAAGCCTGACTATTCAAGTAAGCAAACTTGTGGAAAAGATGGTTTTTTTTACAAATGTGCTATATGGAGATACGGCGAAAAAGAAGCTGGTCAGGCAAACATATTTTTTAACCGTGATTTCAAAAGACTTTACCTCATAAAATTCAATATTGACGAATTGGGTAGCGTTCAGCTTAAGGTCCAATGATTTACTATAAATGCTAGTTTAGCAAATCCAACGTGAATAATTTTACTAAAAGTGATATTTAATACTTTCCCCTTACTTTCATAATTTCCATCAGAATTTGATTTGACATTTGAGCAGACATAGATGTTGCTAGGGCTGATATNTTACTCATATTAGCAGCCATTCTGTAAGACCAAAGATTTTTGCCACCCGGCGCATTAAGTTGAAGGTCAGTCACCGCGTTAGAGCCGCTCACGTCAATTCGTCCTGTAACGACAAAATCTTCAGGTATGGGAGTTGATTGAACAATACTATTTATCCAATCTTTAGCGTTGAGATCAACCTCAAGCCGCGATGTAAGTTCTTTCGCGTAGTGGCCTGCATCGCCGCCTGGGCTGTCAAACGGAACAACACACACATATTTTTTTGAACTGTCTCTCGCGCTCGCGTTTAATCCTTTTGAGCTTAGGTTAATGCCGCCAGTGCTCCAAATTTCGATAGGGGTTGATATATTTTTAAGTTGATGTGAACCACAATTTTTAAAAGATTTTGCGATGCTTTGATCAAGACAAATGTATGTAGATGAAGAGATAGCTAGTTCCCCGATTTCGGCCACTGATTCCAAGCGTGCCGCAATATTTACTGCATCACCAAATATATCATTTTCCGTATGTTCAACATCACCAACATGAATGCCAATGCGAAGATTAAAAAATTTGTTTTCGTTTAAAGCTCTNTGGACGTGTTGTCCAAATTCNACACATTCGGAGGCGCTATAAAATTCAAGGAGCCAGCCATCACCCAAGCCCTTAATTAGCTTTCCCTTATATTTTTCAAGCAAAGGGCGGAGTATTTGTTCTGAAAATTGTTTGATTTTTTGCAGGGTTCCAGGTTCATCATAACTCATCATTTTAGAGTAACCAGCTACGTCTGCTAGCAAGACGGCTCCGAGACGTTTCATTTTTACCTCCTGAGTTATTTTAGTCGTGACTCAGTTTAGAGGCTAAATCATTATTAAGCAAAGAGTCAAAGGCGACTTTCATTTGTGGTCGTGTTGCCAACAACCTTGTTAATTCTGAAGAATTCCAGCTTACACCCTTTGCTTGCTTATTTAAGCTCACATTAGCAGTCGCAAGGTTCTTCGTTAAAAATGCTAATTCGCCAATGAAAACCCTTGGGCCTGCTTTTAATGTTTTTTTACCCCTATTTATTGATGCAGTTCCTTCAAGGATGAAAAACATTTTATCGGGCACTTCACCACAAGTAGTAATTGTTTCTTCTTTTTCTGCATTGAACCAAGTTGCTATCTTCATAAGCTTTCTGAATTCGCCAGGAGAAAGGGTNTAGAATGACCCGTAGAGTTGTTCCTCTTCTTTGGTCATTGAGAATTTGGCTCGATCCGAATAAATTAAAAANATCATTACACAATTGATGATGATGAAAAGGCTATTCCACGAAAGTGCGGACCATAATGGCTCTGGCAGGAGCAGATAATAAATGACGTAAAATATAGTGCCTATTACGATAAAACCACGAAGTAAAAGCTGATCTCGAACTATAAATCCGATGAGAAATAANAACGCACCAGCATGAACTAAATAATCTAAGCTGAACATCTGATTTAATTTCCTTCGTTAAAAAAACCGACAAAAAGCTACATCGGAAAGAAATTTATACAAATTACATTTAAAAAAAAATTGCTCAATATGAGTAACCTGCGCATGATTTAGGTTAATTTTCAAATTTAATGAGGAGCCGAGAAATGCAAAAACCATGCATAATCTGTGTAGCAATTACGGGCTCATTGCCTCGTAAAGAGATGAACCCGGCTGTACCCATTTCGGTNGCTGAACAGATTGAAAGCACACAAGAAGCCTTTGAAGCTGGGGCTACAATTTGTCATGCGCATGTGCGAAATGATGATGAGAGCCCATCGAGCGATCCAAATAAATTTGCATTACTAAAACAAGGCCTAGAAACGCATTGTCCAGGCATGATTATTCAGTTTTCAACGGGAGGTAGGTCTGGTGCAGGACAAGAGCGTGGTGGTATGNTACCGCTGAGCCCAGATATGGCTTCGTTGACTGTTGGGTCGAATAACTTCCCCAATCGCGTTTATGAGAACCCACCAGACCTTGTGGATTTTCTGGCAGCTGAAATGAAGCAGTACGGGATTAAGCCAGAGGTAGAGGCTTTTGACCTCTCCCATATTCATCAGGCTGCAGCTATGCGCGCAGATGGGCGGCTTAACAGCCCCTTGTATGTGCAGTTTGTCATGGGGGTAAAGAATGCTATGCCAGCTGACCGGGATGTATTTGATTATTACATAAAAACGATGAAGCACCTGCTGCCAGATAGTGAATGGTGTGCAGCTGGCATTGGTCGACATCAGCTGGAGGTTAATGAGTGGTGTATAGCCGCAGGTGGGCATGCTCGCACTGGATTAGAAGATAATATCAGGCTTGATAAACATACGCTCGCTCCGTCAAATGCAGCACTTGTGAAGCGGGTGACAGAGCTATGTGCANGCTATGAACGTCCTGTTGCGACGCCNCAGCAAGCCCGTCAGATACTTGGTCTTTCGCAAAAACAGCTCTCTGGTTAAGAGTTGTTGTTGATCACTCTCAGCTAGACGGGCCTTACAGTTTGTATAAAGCCAGCCCGCATAATATCAATACCTGGCCGTTTAGGGTTCAGCTCTAGCAGGACATTTATCTGGCCAGACTCTGATATAATCTGAATTTGTCTAGCCAGCCCTTCAGGAAGAGAAGTCAAATGATGAAGAACACTTTTCGTATAGAGCGCGGCAGCTGAAACAGATAGAGCGGCTAGATGGTCAGTTGAGGGTTGCCAGACTGAACGGATAAAGCTGCGGACACGCAAACTGGCCTCTTCTGGGCCGTTGCTGACTAAACACACATGCGGTACAGACTTGTCTGTAACATCTGCTAGCCCCATAGCCATGCCTGCTTTTATACGGATTGCTTCTAACTGCTGACAGAATTCCTTATTTTGGTTAAGTTGCTGAGCAGTTTTTTGTTCATTGAGGCNAAAATCATCTGCCCGTAAACAGACTACTGGCACTCCNTTGTCCACACATGTGGCCTGAATGCTCTCAAATTCATCCTGCATATGTCCGCTGGGGATAATGCCGCCACATATGGCGCCTGATAGGCCATGAAGCAAACAAAAGACTGCGGCTGCCGCCCCCTGACCTGTGGAGGCAGTCTCTTCATCCTCATAATCTGGCCGCCCATGTTTAAGCGCGAAAAGCAGATCACATTTATGATTTGTATTGATAACCTTCACGCAGATCTCAGCTTCCTGACTAACCTTTTTGACCAACCCTGTCTCTAATGCAAAAGTGCCCGCCCCCGCCAGAACGGACAGACATGCCTCTGCAGCCCCTTCTGTTGTCAGTGTCGGGTAGATAACCTCATAATCAAGGTCAACACCCTCTTCCTCAGACAGGCTGACCAGTACAATCGAATGTGGGGTGTCTNTAGTGTCTCTGATGTTTGAGACGGTTTNGGCAAGTGCGGTGCTGAACTGCTGTGGGTCTGCAGGCAGATCTGCCCGCTTAAGAAAAGCAGCATCTGTCTCATCGCATCTGATCACCTGATAAGGATAAGGGTTCTGTCCGTTCATCTGGTTTGCCTCCCGCCTGTTAGTCCAGCACGACCTCGCCTTTTGGGGTCTCCAGAACAAAACGCAGGCCAGACTCTCCTTGTCCCACACGAGCAAGATGGTCAACCTTAAGGGCCGCAAGCATAGCTGTCAGGCTGTCGGGAGCAGGGTGGTTTAGCTGAACTTGTTTTAAAGTAATTTCCATATCTTTATGGGCAGCACTGGGATGTGGCCCAGGTGACCATTCAATAAAGGCTGGCAAAAGGCCCCCTTCAGGAAGATGGCCGTCTCTTGGCACAGTTAGGCGCCAGGACCGTTCGCCGCGCACAAAGGTGACAATCTCGCCGAGTTCGACNGGACTGTTTGCAACAAGTTCGTCCAACCTGTCTGTACTGACAACCCAGCACAAGGCACGCGGCCGCTCAGCCAGTCTTTTTTGTGTTGTGGTAAAATCCAGTGTGAACCAACGTGGGCGGCCGGGATCAGGCGCGTCAGGGTCAATGGCGATTAGCTCAAAAAAGCTCTCATTGCCTGACTGCATCACACAATTGTGCGTACTCATTAGCGTATGTTTGCTGCCATCTGGCACTCGAACGCCCAATGTGGGTTCAAGGGCAGCAACCCCAGCATCAAGGCTGGTGGCGCCAATCGCAAAATGATCAATTTTATGCATGTTCAGTGATGTCCTTAAATTAGGGGGATGAAATGGGAGTTGCTGGTAAGGGCTTATTCCGCCTGCTCTGTCGGGCCACCTTGTTTTACCCAGTCAGAAAAACCATGTTTCAAATGCGAGGCTTCAAAGCCCATATTCTGCAGTGTGGCGACACTCAACGCTGATCGCCAGCCAGAGGCGCAGTGAAAGACATAATGTTTGCCGTTTTCTCCAAAGATAGGCTTGAAATAGGGGCTTTCCGGGTCAACCCAGAATTCAATCATACCGCGTGGCGCATGATAGCTGCCTGGAATAAAGCCAGTTTTTTGCCGCTCGCGGATATCGCGGATATCTATGATAACAAGGTTCGGGTCATCCAGCTTTGCGATCAGGTCTGCTGTCTCAATTTCATTAATGCGTGCGCGGGCATCACCGACCATTTGTGCAGCTGTTAGCTTTAGTTTTTTCATATTAATAACTTTCGTTNTCCTTTTGTTTTTCGTCTGCAAGCCCATCAGCCTGGCGTAGACGTTCTCTGTGAACGGTATAAAGGCCCGAAGCAATAATGATAGCCGCGCCGATGAAAGTAAATGTATCTGGGATATCCGCAAACAAAATCAAGCCATAAATTGTGCCCCATAACAGAATTGTATACTGCACCGGTGCAACCAGCCCAGCATGCGCAATTTGTAGGGCCTTGATAACCATGAATTCGGCCAGCCCGGCCAGCAGTGCCATTAAAGTCAGCAGGATAAGCTGTTGATTGGTCTGCGGGGTTATCCATGCAAAATATGCGGGGACAGACAGCATTACCGAGCTTGCAAGGGCAGTATAGGCAACTGTTGTATAAACGTTGTCACTTTTACTTAACAGGCGCGAAATAATTTGCCTGCCGGCAAATAAGATNGCGGCCAAAAACACTAGTAGCAAGGCAGGGTGAAAGTTTTCAAAGCCTGGGCGTATAACAATAACTGTACCTGCAAAACCGGCAAGGATTGCGCTCCATCTGTGCAGCCCTACTTTTTCTGCCAGTAAAACCGCACTCAGTATGGTAACAACAAGGGGGGCAACAAAGGTCACGGTAATGGCATCAGCCAAAGGTACCTGACTGATCGCGATAATGAATAATGTGGCGGACCCTGCTGCCAGAATNCCCCGNCCCAGTTGCAGAACAGGATGAGTTGTAATGAANATACGAAGGCCANACATNCCCAGCAAAAGANANGTGCCAAANACNAGCCCAAGCTGNCTTATCCAGACAATCTGAAAAGGGTGCAAACTGTCTGTTAGAAATTTTGCTAGCGCATCCACAGCTGAAAACAGAAACATGCCGACGGCCATGAAAAATAGTCCTTTAAAGTTATCTGAACCTGTTGGCTGACTGACTTGCTCTGATAATGGCGTTTGGCGTCTATTGATGTGATTGTATCCTTAAGTATGAGAAGTCATAAAAGCGGTGTGACATACCATTAGCATGCTGCAGGATTTTAGTGTTTCTGTTTCTTTTTCTTGGGTCAAATAAATTTAGCAGAGCAAAGGCAGGTGACTTTGCTGCTGAATAGATTATTTCAACAAGGGGAATGTGGAATAGGATAGCCTTGCTATGGCAATGATGGTCACCAAAAAACAAAGCTCCGTGCATTTGGTGTGGTTTAAGCGGGATTTGCGGCTGTCTGATCATAAGCCATTGCTGGCCGCGGCCAGAACAGGTCTGCCGGTTCTGCCACTCTATGTGGTTGAACCTGACTACTGGGCCCAGCCTTTTGCGTCCCGCCGGCAATGGGCTTTTATCCAAGATTGTCTGCATGAGCTGCGGGATCATACCGCCCGTTGTGGTCAGCCTTTATGTATCAGAACGGGGTCTGTGACAGATGTTCTTTATAAACTAGCAGAAAAATATGAAATTTTAGCGATTCACGCTCATCAGGAAACAGGAAACAGCTGGACTTATGCTCGGGATAGGCAGGTCGCTGACTGGTGCCGTTCTAGACATATCCTCTTATGTGACTATCCGTTTAACGGTATAGTCAGAGGCCTGTCTAGCAGAGATAAGTGGTCTGCGGTGCGGGCTCGTCGGATGGCTGACGATGTGTTATCTCCGCCAACTAGCCTTACGCCCGTCCAGGGGCTTGACCCAGGTCTTATCCCTCCAAAATCAGATCCTTTGTTTGGCGCAGCCCTTACCGGTGATGTCCAGCCAGGTGGCCGGCAGGCAGCGACAGATCTTCTGCGCAGTTTTCTGACGAGCAGGTCTCGTACTTACCAGCACGGTATGTCTGCGCCACAATCTGCTAGTAAAGTCTGTTCGCGCCTGTCCCCTTATATCAGCTTTGGGACACTGTCTGTCCGTGAAGTTGAACAGGCGGTCGCTGAAAGGCGTGCCCAGCTCGGTCCACAAGATCACATGTTTAAGCGCAGCCTGTCTAGTTTCTCATCTCGACTGGTCTGGCGTTGTCATTTCATGCAGAAGCTGGAAGACCAGCCTGACTTGGATAGGGTATGCATGCATCGTGGCTTTGAAGGTTTGCGTGAACCGTTTCATAATTCTGAATTTTTACAGGCCTGGTGTCAGGGACAAACGGGCTATCCATTTGTNGATGCCTGTATGCGCTCACTTAATCANACGGGCTGGCTGAATTTTCGGATGCGAGCTATGTTAGTCAGCTTTGCTGCATACCATCTGTGGCTGGACTGGCGCCAGTTTGGCCCGCATCTGGCTCGCCAATTCACAGATTATGANCCNGGCATACATTACAGCCAGCTGCAAATGCAGTCAGGGGTGACAGGCATTAANACCTTGCGNATCTACAACCCNGTCAAACAATCCTATNATCAGGACCCTGAAGGNAAATTTATCCGAAAATGGGTGCCTGAACTTGCAGACATNAGCNTGCAATGGCTGCATGAACCNTGGAAAATGTCATCTGACCTAAACCATCATGNGNCCANTCCGTTGGGAAAGCATTATCCCTTTCCTCTTGTTATTAATGAAACNGCAATGAAACAGGCTCGCGCCCGGATGANAGANGCCCGGAATGTAGATGGTTTTGCGGATANCGCCCGTCAGGTCTATGCCCGTCTAGGTAGCCGGAATAGACCGGTCAGGAAGCATACTAAAGTTCAAGNCAGGCAGCTGTCCCTNTTTCGCTAGATCAGCCGACCTATTCCTNCTTAGTCAGAAGGAAATTTCCAATATCGTAAATTGCNAGGGCAATTTCTGATNCCAGCGGGAAAGACAGCACGCCCATAACGCNGTAGCCCAGCACTAACGGGACAACATAGANCCTGNTCATATAGAAGAACCACGCCACATAAAGCGGGTGCAGCTTATCCAGCAGAAAGCNAGGTGTGATGGGNCGAAACAGGAAAATCACTGGGTTGGTGAATTTCACAAACACTTTCATAAAAAAGAAATCAGATGTCTCATGCATGAANATGGACATCCCAAATCGGCCTATCAGNGTCCACATGANCATACCCAAAANGTAGTCAACAATGATAATGAACAANGGAAATTGTGCGCTCATCTTGGTTCTTTTTANACTAAGTGGATTACATGTGAATCANTTTNANACNGCGACTTTTTTGGTTTAGAAAACGNAGCGGGNTTGCCCGCTCCGTAAAAGATTTTTCATCGGGTCAACTGTCAAAGACAAAAGGCCCAAATTTTTTGCAAAGAGATCACTGTTGCACGATAGTCTTTCCACTAGGTACGCGGATTTCTTCGACCATCTTTTGCGTCTCTGCATCTGGCTCTTCAGTCATCAGGCTGACAACAACCATAAGAACTAAGCTCACGGGCATGCCGATCATACCAAAACGCAGACCGTCAATGCCAGCCCATGGCGTCATTCCACCGAACTGAACCATATACTGATACCAAGCGCCGGCAGCAAAGCCACCGATCATGCCAGCAACAGCACCAGCACGGTTTGCACGTTTCCACCAGACACCAAAGACAAGCGGGAAGAACAGACCTGAATTGGCAAAACAGAAGGCCCAGGCAACTGCACCAAGAATTCCTGTCAGTTTCATCGAGGCTACAAATGCAACGGCTGCGCCTATAACCACCAGCATAATGCGGGCAACTACGAGACGAGTCTTTGTATCTGCTTTAGGGTCGATGATCTTGTAATACAGATCA